>JARHZF010000181.1 GCA_029258325.1 Anaerobiospirillum sp.
TATGTGATATTTTTATTGTTACTAAAACTAACTTTGTTCTTTCTTAGGTATAGACAATGTAAATATCACATACACAAGTGAAATCTCTTTAATTCTAATACAAAACAAAAATGTTTAAATTGAGATAGCTCAAGATTACATATTAAGACCTATATAAAATAGCATAAACATCTCACTAACTTTAAAAGGGACAAGTTAGAAGAATGAAATATGGCAAAGTTAGAGTTTTACCTTTTATTTCAAGAGATTAAAATTTCATACTCATAACTTGTACCATTTTTCACCTGTTTTTATATGTGAGTGGTAGAAGTTATAGGAAAATTTGATAAAAATGCAGAAGTTATGAGAATATACTTACAGAAGATAGAGTTACTTACAGTGTTGTTTTTACTTTACTTTTATTCTCTGTCTTTTTATGGTTGTTTTAAAAAGTAGTAAAGATCTAATTTAAGGTAAGATCATTACTACTTTTTTTATGTTAGTAAAAAACATTATTTTAATCTTTTACAAAAAGATTTATAAGTTTTTTTAAAATACCTCAAAAATACTAACTTTTACAATCTAAACCTGTATTTATATCTATATTATATTGTTGAGCAAGAGAGGATAAGATTTCATTTGGCAGTCCTCTATCAGTTTCTAATGCTATTAAAACCTCAAGTCTTATTTGTGTCTTAAAATCGTAATATTGATGTGCATAAAAACGTAAGAAATCTATTTCATCATAAGATTTCTTATGGTGTTTCTTCCATAAGTTTCGAGCTTTACTTAAATCTACAGGATTAAATAAATTATCTAAGGTAATTCTCTTATCTTGAGCTTTATTGAAGCTCTCTTCTTGAAAATCTTGCTTACGTTTTTGTATATTATTTGACTTATAAGGCTCTACACCCTCTGCTATCTTAAGCTCTACAAATTCACTCTTTGTATTTTCATTAGCTAATTGAAGATTCTCTTTGTCTTCTGTATACAAAGAGTTGTTATTAAGCTCTTTTGTATTTTGAGTATTAAAAGTACTTTGTACTACAACACTCTTATCTTTATTAGAACTATCTTCTGTTGATGATGTAGTTTCTCTACTATTTTGATAAAAGACTTTCTTTAAAATAGAATCATCAACACGTCTAATCTTGTGTTGCAAAAGAGAACGCTCTAGTCTTTGAGCTGGTATCTCTTTTGTGGCACTATGTATAGTCTCATAGTTGTATCTATGTAAAAACTCATTTGCCTTTTGTACAAAAGCATAGTCTTTTAAAGTTGCATTTGGAGAAATAATAGTTTTAATAAAGTCATTAAGTGTTCTATTAAAACGTGCTATCTTGCCCTTAGCCCTAGAAGTTTTAACTTTACAATATCTTAAATCTATATTTAAATTTGTAAAAATATTCTTAAAGCTATCACTGCTATAAACACTATTATTATCAAGAAGTACATCTTCAGGTAGACCATATTCCTTAAAGATACTGTAAAAAAGATTATTTACATCTTGTTGACATTGATCATAAGTAAATAAACCAAAGACAAAGCGTGAATAGTCATCTATAACACCAATAAAATAGATATCCCTCTCTGTTTCCACAGAGCTTATTGGTAAATACTTAATATCAGCTTGCAAACTTTCAAAGGCATGTTGTGCATCAATACGTATGCAGTAATTAATACTACGCTCTTTTTTTACAACAGGCTTTAGATCTCTTTTGGCAAGACCAACTTCTTCCCTTATCTTTTGTAAAGTTTGACGTTATATACATGGTTTACCATCTTCTTTTGTTGGCATTATGCCATCAGTTACTAAGATGTTAAGTAGTTGTTCTGTGGTAGTTTCAGGATTAATGAGCAAGATTTCTTTCATACGTGCTATAACATCTTCACGATAAGAGCCAAGAGATAATCCTGCCACATTCTCCTTTTGCTATTTTTGTTCATAAGAGCTTTATAGTCTTGTCCATCTGCTAAGAACTTGTTGATAAGACGATTGATTTGCTTTCTATTAAGATAAAGCTCATTACCATAACAGTCCAAATACATGCCTTTTTCAATTTTATTTATTAAGTCATTAACTAATAATCTATACTCCATTTTTTCATAATGAGATAAATAAGATAACATGTGATTAATGCTTGTAAATAAAGTATTTTTATATAAAAAATAATTAAAAATTATATAAAAAAATCATGTGGTTATATATTATCCAATAATAAATTTTAATATAAAAATCATTTACTTAAAATTAAAATTAATATAATATTAACATATATTTACAACATATGTTACAACTATTAACAACATATAAGAAACTATAAAAGAACCAAACAAATAACCAAAAAAATGGTTCTTAAAAGGAGTAAAAAAAATGGGAAAAATTTCAAAAAATATAACTCATTTAGAGCTTATAAGTAAAATGAATAAAAACATACAAACTATATCTTGTGGAAATAGTCTGTATGTAAGAAAACTAAAAGATGGTTATCACTGGTACTATAGAGATGAAAAAAGAAATTTTAAATATCTTAATAGTTGTAAGAAAATGGTATTATCTCAAGCAAGAGCTTTATTAAAAGATCTTGAGAATAAAGATAAGAAAATTAAAAAAGAAGTTTTATTTGAAGATCTATTTAAAGAATGGATTGATATACATAAAGTTGATTTAAAGTTGAAATATAAAATAACATGTATAAATAGAGCTTTTTCTTCTTTAAATAAAGTTCCAATAAATCAAATAACAAATAAAGATATAAAAGATCTTTTATTAAAAACTCCTAATTTTACACCTTATTTAATTAAGTATACATTAAATATTTTTTGTAATATTTTTGATTTAGCAATTGAAAATGAATATATCTCTTCTCATAATTTTTTTCTTTTAAAGAAAACACATTCTTTTCCTAAATATGTAAAAAGTATAGATGGATATAAGTTTAAACCAATAGATTATTTTTATAAAATTTTTTCAACATTACAATATTTAGATTATTATCATGTTACATACTATTTAATGTTATCTTTAACATGTTTAAGAAGAAATGAATGTATTAATCTTAAATATGAATATTTTGATTTAGAAAATGATGTGATTAATCTCCCAGGTAGTTTAATGAAAGTAAAAAATAAAAAATATTTTAGAATACCTTTGACTAAGCAAATGAAAAATATATTTTATTTTTTACAAAATCATAATGATAGTAATTCAGAATATCTTTTTATAAATCCAAAAACAAAAAAGAAATTAGATAAAAATATATTATCCAACATATTTTCTAATCTAAATGATCACCAAGTAACACTCCATGGCTTTAGAAAAACAGCACGAACATGGTTCTCAGAAAATCAAATAAATTTAGAAGTTGCTGCAAAATGCTTAGATCATTCTTTACCTCTAGGTGCTGATGTTTTTTATCAAAAATCAGATTTATTAGAGCAAAGAAGAGATGTTATGAGTAGATATAATGATGAAATTCAAAAAAATCTTCCAGACTTTTGTTTAAAATATATTTGTTAGGTATGTGTCTATGAAAAAAATGTTTAATCTTATAGAAAGCAAAAATAATAATTTAGATATTGTTATAGATCATAACAATATAAATTTAAAATTTGAGATAAGCTATAAAAGTGATATAGGATTTTTTGTATCTAATAAAAAAACAAATAATCATGTAGTAGATTTTTTTATTAATGATGTAAATCAATATTTAAAACAATCTCCAGCTTTAGCTTCTTATGATTTTTTTGTAAAACATGTAACTAACTTTAATTTAAATAAGTACTTATCTAATAAGATATCTTTTATTCAGGATAATATTACTTTTAATAATTTTTTTAAAACTTTAGATTGTACCGTAGCAACAGCTAAAAGAAAATTTAATAATCCTAAAACAATAACTCTAAAAGATTTAGTACAAATATCTCAATCTATTTCTTTAGATATTAATGATTTTTTAAATATATTTTTAAATTATAAAAATGAAAAAATAAAGATATTAGATACTAGTCTAAAATATGATGTATCTTATTCTTTTAAAATAGAGCTTTTAAAAAAGCACTTAAGAAATAGACACTTAAAACTTATTAACTTATATAAAATATTAGATATATCAAAACCTAGTTTTAATATGAGAGTTTCTGGTAAAAAATTTTTTACTTACGAAGAAATGCTAAAGATATCAACAGTACTAGATTTAGAGTTAAATGATATTTTTAATTTATTTTTTACAATAAAAAAGTAGGGATATTAATACCCCTACTTTTATATGCTTATATTTTATAAAAGAGATCTTTATGTATTAAAGAATTTTACCTTTTTTTATAAGATTTTATACCTTTTATATTAAAAATTTCATTACTGATTGTTGATGATATTTTTATACTATCCTCATTTAACTTTGTTTTATAAGCAATAGAAGATAATTCTTTGTTTATTCTTTGTTTTGTACTTTCAGGATCTACTTTTAAAGCATCATTAAAATCAGTAAGTTTTTCAACAATTAATTGTTTTACTGTTAATGGTGGTGAGATTACAACAATATCATTTTTTATCGTAGATAAACTTTGTTTTGTTGAATATGCTGCATTCATACCAGCATTATCTTTAGATAGCCGTGAGCTTTTAATGTCATTATCTGCTGCAAGAACAATATTTTTATCAGGAAATTTTTTTATAATCTCATTTGTTACATCAAAGAGATTATTTGCATTTGAAGCACAAATTACAGATGTATTTTGAGAAAATTCTTGATTTAAGCATTTATTAATTGATGCACCAGTTGCTGCACCCTCACAAATAATAACAGTATCAGCTTCTTTTAATTTATCATAACCACCAATAGGAATAAAATTACCTTTAATATCAGCACCCTTAGGAAATAACTTAGTTCCATCTTCTTTTATTAATTGAGCAGTTTTTATTTGCCCCTCAACATTCATTAAAGGTAAAATAATCTCATTACAACGATCTTGATTAAAAACACCTTTTGCAATAGCTCCATATTGATCTTTATAGATAATACCAAAATCAGAAGCATCTAGTTGTTTATTTTTTAAATAAGTATGATCAAAGTCATTATCAACCAGAATATTTTGATTTAACATTTGCTGTACATTTTCTGTACTAATTCTTTTTTCATTTAACTTTCTTAGAAGTTGATCATATTTTATAGACTTCTCATTTTCTTTTAATTTTATATATTCTTCTTTAGGCAAAGTACCAAGATTGAGAGAATATTGAAAAGAACCATTACGATCAATTATGGACATTCTAGGACAACCATCTAAATTGACAACATAAGCTAAAGATTTATTTTTTTTATCATTATCCCAATGACCATTTGTTTTAATATTATTATGATCTATATTAAAACCTAAATCTTTTAACTTTTTTACAGCAGTATCTACTACATTAATATCATTAACTCTTTTGATATCAATAACTTCATTAAAGATAAAATTTTTATATAAATCTTCATTTTCTTTTGTTTTTTCAACAAAGAACAGCTTGTTATATGGATCATAATTTATATTAGGATCTTCTCTAAATTTAGCAACAACTTGATTATTATCTTTTTTAATAAACAAGTATAAAGGCTCTATATTTCTATTATATGGAAAATTGTGTTTAATATACATTAAATTCTTTTGTTCATACTCATTTTGTAAGTCAATATTTTTCTCTAGTATAGACTTTTTAAACAAATCAAAAGTTTGTTGTAGCTCTGGTGTTTTTAACTCATTTTTTAAGTTATTTTCTAAACAAGAAATACAGAAATTAATATTAACTGGATTGTTAATCTTCTCTGAAACTTGCAATGTTTCTTTTATATTTAATAGTAAAGAAGAGAGAATATAATGTTTATTATCTGTAAATTTTGACATGTTAATAAAAGATCTGGTTATATAATTAACCTGATCATGTAGAGAGTAATTTAAAAAATCTTTATCAATCTTATCTAATATATGAGTTGAAAAATTATTTTCTCTTATTTCTATCATTGATCTTTCATAATGTTGAATAAAAGAAAAATATTTACCAAAAGAAGATCTATTTATATCTTTTCCTAAATTAAAAACATCTTTAATAGTTAAAGCACCATCAATACCAAAAGCACTTTCTTTAACACATTGAGCAAGAGCTAAAGCATATTTAGCATTTTTTAAAGCACTATTATCCATAATAGCTTCAGCTAACATTTTTTTACCTAAAGTTAGTTGGCTATTTGTATCTTGAGAAAGATCATTCTCAAAAACTTTTTGTTTTTTTAAAAAACGACAACATATTTGATACTCTTCAGAAGATACTGGTGGTATTTTCTCTATAAAAAACTTATTAGCTTTTTTATCAAAAATAGCATTAATTTTATTTAAATCAAGCTTATCTTTTTCACTAACAAAAGGAATATCAAAATATATTCTTGATTGAATGTTTTGAATTTTTGTTTTAGTATTATTAATGATCTTATCATTTAAAACTTTAATTTCATCTTGAGATAAATTAGAGTAAAGTTCTTTAATATCAATCTCTTTTTCATCATAAGCTTGACTAAGAGTTTGTATAGTATCAGTCATTTTTTACCTCATCTTATTATTTTTCTTCCTTTATAGATAGTTCTATCTTGAGGAGCATTGTGAGAAGTTTTAGTTGTAGCTTCTTGTAAATTATTATTTGTAGACACTGCTAAAGAAGAGGTATTTAGTGTGGGCTTTTGAAATTGAGAATTAAATAATATTTTTGATGTAACAAGAGATTTATCCTTATTACAAAGATTATTACTTAATTTAAAAGTGACCTCTTCAGCAATATCAGAAAAATCAGATGGATTTAAAGAAGAAAAGATCCTTTTTTCATCTTCAGAAAAATTACATAATTCATTGTTATTAAGAAAATCTCTAATAAGTTCTACTGGTTCACTTTTGAATTTTGAAAGAATCTTCTTTTTTTTAGGAAGTTCCACAGTTAGAGTATAAACAATCTTATTTTTAATATCTTGTTTATCTAATGAACCTACATTTTTATGATCTTCTTTATTCTCAACATTATGTTGGATCTTTTCTTGATTATTCATTTTCTTTTACCTTGATTTGCTCTTAGTTTTAATCTCTTCTTGTGTTTTTTCAGCTTTATTTATAGGCTTATCTCTATTTCTTTCAAGAGTTTCAACAAAAAAGTTCTTTGTTGATTTAAGATCAACACATTTAATTTGAGATTTAATATTATCTATAACTTGCTCTGTTATAGCTTTATATTCTTTTTCACTAATAACTTTATTTACATTTCTAGGCAAAAGAGTTTCAGGTTTTGTTTGACCAGTCCTACTTTTTTCTCTGATTTCTTCAGAAATAACTTTTGCTACAGAAAAAGCTTTATTTAAATTTTCACAAACTTTTTCTCTTAAAATATCTTCTCTAAGAGAAAAATTATTTGTATTTCCATTGCTTTTTGCTGTAAATTCAACAGAATTAACAAAATCAAAAGTTTTTGTTTTTGTATTTGTGTAAGGAAGCTTGATACTTATAGGTATATCTATAGTTCCTTGAATAGATCCTTGATATATCTTATTAGAATTATCTAAAGGATCTTTTTGATAAGCTTTGATATTCATTTCTTGAATATTAGTTTTAATATCATCAGTCTTAATGGCTTTGATATCTAATCTAGCTTTATCCTCTAGTTTTTCATTAAAAATTCTAATGTCGTCTTCTAAAAGTTTAATTGAAACATCAAAATGATGTTCAAAATCATGAGTTCTATATGTTGATAAAACATCTTTTAAAAGATCTGATGCACTGTAATTCTCATTATTTATTTTAGAATTACAAATACCATTTACTTCTAAATTATCTAAACGTTTATAAGTAATATTAAAGGATATATTTTCATTATTTCCTTGATATTTAGTGAGTTTATCTAATATTAAATAAGCTTCTTTTCCCTTATATTCATTATTAGATACTATATCTAAATCAGGAATATCATTTTTAAAAGTAAGCTTTAAAGAAGAGAATGGTCTGATATTTCTATCATCTTGACGATCACTAGTTAAATGATCAATCAAAGTTCTTTCAATAACTTTAAATCTTTGAATTTCTTGTGGATCTAAATTAAATTGATTAGCTAATCCATCAGATACAAATCTAACATTAGAAAAATCTTTTTCATTAAATATAGTATTTATTGAAAAATCATTACCATAGTTTATTTGTATATGATGTTCTACATCATCACCTCTATCCATTAAAAGTAATAATTCTTCATACGCATGAACACCAGTAAATTGATTACCATCTAAATTTAGTGTTAAATCATGAAAATGAGGTGCTAATAAATCATCTTTATAAAGATCTTTAAAAGATTGAATCATGACACCATTATAATTTTCTTGTTCTAACTCTAAATATCTTGAAACTATAAATTCACTAGCTTTCTCTGCTTTCTTAGCTGCTTGATCTATAACATTAGGTTCATGTTTGATTAATGATTGCCAACTTTGAATATAAGAGCTATGATTTTCAAAATGTTTACCATTTAATTGTATACCTAAAGACATAGCAACAAAAGTTGCACCTAATTCAGCAACAAGTTCTTCTTTTGCATAGTTTTGAGAACCAAAAGAACCTGAAAGATCTCTATCTAGTCTTGAATGATGCCCAGTAGAATGAACCATTTCATGTGTTAAAGTTGTCAAATATGATACATCTTCAATAAATTGACTTCTTAAAGGCAAAACAATCTCATCTTTCTTAGGGTGGTAAAAAGCTCTATCTTGTTCAATATGTTGAATAGGGCATTCAGAAGTTTGAATTAACTTATCAGCAATATTAAAAACTTCTGTTTCAATATCTACAGTTGGTGGTTTTATATAAGCTTCAAGACCATTAAATTGAGAAGCATGATAAACTCTAAATGTAGCTACAGAAGCAAAGCCAAGAGGAACTTCTATTTTTCTTCGTTCGCCAGTTTCTAAATCAATATCATCAATTTCTTTAGTAAAAATAACTCTAATTAAATCAACGCCTTGATTTTCAGCTTCTGGTTTTAATGTTGCACCTAACTCTTTTGCTTGTGTTAAGGTAAGCCATCTAGGATCATCATAATTATTTAATATACTTATTAGAGATAATTTTAATCTATTACCTCTTGTATAAGGTTTATTTGTTAAAGCATTAATAGGTCCACCAGCTGGAGGTGTCCATTTAGACGAACCTAATAAATTACCTTTTTCTAAATTCTCTTTAATAATATCAACAACTTCTTGTTTTGCTTTTTTAACAAGTTCTTTTGCTTCAGCAGATTTTTG
The DNA here is from genome assembly GCA_029258325.1 of Anaerobiospirillum sp. Lineage (GTDB taxonomy): Bacteria > Pseudomonadota > Gammaproteobacteria > Enterobacterales > Succinivibrionaceae > Anaerobiospirillum_A. The sequence goes on from JARHZF010000181.1 coordinate 9,285, forward strand.
AGCTTTTTCTGTATCACTAAGGACTTCAAGATCAGCCATAAGTACTATCCTTTTATAACAACATAACCATCATCATTTACTGTATATTCATATTGAGGATCTAATTGAGAAAGATCATCTATATCAGAGATATGTAAACGCTCCTCTTCATATTCATCTATAAGTTGTTGTAATACCATTTTGTCATGATTTTTTTTAATGTTTTCAGCACGCTTTTTTGCATCAGGCTCTAGTACAAACATAATAAGCTCCTATTTTGTTTAAATTTTAATATATTGTATATTTTAACACATATATACACAAATATAAGCATATATATATCACAATAGGAAAATAAATATTAAAAATAAGCAATAAAATAATAAAGTTATCCACAAATATTTCTTATAAATAAAAAAATATATAGATATATATTTATATATATAGAAGTGTAATTTTGAGTTTATTTTTCTATTGATGTAAATCAGCTTTACTAATTTTAAGTTTAAAAAAGCTAATTTTAAGTTTTAAATAGCTAATTTTGATTTTGTTAAAAATGTGGGAAAAATGTGGAAAAAAAACTAATTTTTTAAAAAATAAAAATTAAAAATAAGTTTTGTAGTATTAGTTTTAAAAAAATTAGTAATAAAAGATAATATTTTTACTTAAAATTAAGAGAAATTAGAAAAAATAGGATTTTTGAGATGTGAGATATCCCACCCTTTAGCTAGTGTATGTATTTTTTATTATTTATTTTTTATTATTGTAATCTAAAACTTACTTAAAGTGATTTAGCTAAAAGCATTGCATCTTCTGTAACAAGACATTCTTCTGTTTGTATATTTTTATTTTCAATAATTTTCTCTTTATATTTACTTCTATATGAACTAGATCCATTAATATAATAAGAAATAAAATGTTCAAGAGTTCCACCTATTTTTAAAGTTAAACTTTTAAAAGATGAAATAAATATTTCAATTTGAATAAAATTCTTTACTATTGAAAGTATATGTCTATAATCCTTTTTGGTATAGTTATTACCTCTAATAGCTCTTGTAATTTTATGTAAGTCTAATCTATAAAAAGAAATATTATTTGATAAGTCACAATTTTTACCATCTTTTAAAATTGTAACTAAAACAATTAATTCTTGAGGTGTTAATTGCTTATAGTTGGTAGAAAACTCTCCAGATCTTAATTCTGGTATATAGTGATGTATATGTGTTAAATACTTATCTTCAATTAATAAATAATTAGAAATAGCAGATTCAACATAACATTCAATCAATTCTCTTGAGAATTGAATAGATAAACAATTAGCTTTTTCTCTCTTTTTAGTGATAAGAAAATCAAAGATTGAGTTATCTTCTTTATCATTAATAACAGTACCATCAGTACTGATACAAGAAAAACGATCTATAGCTTTCCATAGTCTTTGATAAATACAATCTTTAGTTTCTAAGCATGAAAATAATCTTAAAGAGGTAGAACTCCATTTCTTAAG
>JARHZF010000194.1 GCA_029258325.1 Anaerobiospirillum sp.
TAAATCTCTTTATAAAACTAAATTAAATTTAGGAGTTTTTATGAAAAACGTAGCACTTAATGTAAGTGATTTTAAGGAATTAATAGAGGGAGATTACTTTTATATAGATAAGAGTCTCTTTATTGAAAATATCTGCACAAGTCATATTTGTACAAATTTTATTTCAAGACCTTATCGTTTTGGAAATAGTTTAAATCTATCTATGCTTTATTATTTCTTCAACATAAATAATGCAGAGGAAAATAAAAAGCTTTTTGCTAATTTAAAAATAGAGAAGTCAGAATGTTTTAGCAAGCAAGGTCAATATCCTGTACTTCTATTTAAGATGAAGGAGATAAGTAAAGGGGCAAAAACTTTTGATGAGTTTAATCAAAACTTACTTCAATATACAAAAGATATATGCCGTGAGTATGCATATGTCCTTGATAGTGATGAGCTAGATGATCATATGAGGGAGATTTATAGAAGAGATATCTTTGATGAGGATAAGTATGCAAAACATGCTATTTCAAGTCTATTATTTTTATTTAATAGAATATATAAAAAGAAATTTATTATTTTAATAGACGATCATGATTATCCTTTGATAGAAGCTCATAAATATGGTTATTTTGATAAGTGTGAAAGACTTTTAGGAAACTTTTATGGACGTCTTTTAGACAATCATAAACATACTAAATTTTCTATATTAACAGGAGTTGCTTTTACATCATATGCTTATGTAGATAGTGTATGTAAAAATGATTTTTCAAGTCATCTATTTATAAATGATTTTGGTTTTACGGAAGATGAAGTAAAAGCAGCTTTGCATGAATTTAATTTAGATGACAAATTAGATGAAGTAAGAGAATATTATGGTGGCTATAGATTTAGAGAATGTTTAATGTACAGTACTTATAGCTTTTTAAGTTACTTAAAAACTAAGGAGTTTAAGAGTTATTTTATAGATGAAGAGCATAGTTATCTTTTAAAAGAATTTTTAAATAACATGTATGACTATAAAAAAATTTATTTAAATATGTTCTTTAATAAAGAATCATTAAGTTATAAATTAGATCTTTTCTTAAGCTTAGAAGATAATTTTAATAGAAATTCTATGGTGTCATTTTTCTTATATATAGGATATCTAACTACAGATATAAATAACACAAAAGATCCAATAAAAATGAAGAATTTTTTTGACTATGATTTTGATTTTAAAATACCAAATCAAGATATTTTGCTTGGACTTAAAGAAATTGTAAAAGACTATATTTAGTTAAAATTACAAACTGTATGATTTAAAAAAGGTTTTTATATTTATTAGATAGAAATTTATATTACGGCAATATATTTGCCGTAATATTATAAAATTAGTTATTATAAACACCATCTTCTAGCCATAATTTAGCCATTTCAAGTGTAGTCTCAAAACTTTCAGCACCACCTGTAAAGCCAGCTTTATGTACAAATATCGTACCACTTAATCCAGATGCCTTATCTAAAGCTTCATTATCAAGACCACGCCATGCAATAGGGGCTGATAGCTTATTTACAAATATTTTAGATCTAGATATAGGTAGAGATTGTATTCTAAAACCTCGTTTTCTATCTGGATAAACACATAAATAACAATCTTTAAATGTATCTAAATTAGCTAAAACAGCTTGTGACCATGGTAATTTTTCATGGATAATTAAAATTTTACCACCATCATAAGCTTCTAGTACTTTAGTAATACCATATTCAGTATAAAGAGCATTAATAGAAGCATTAATTAAGATGCTTTTTAAGATTTTAATAACAGCTATAAAGTTCTTATATTGTTCTTGATTATTTGTATTTGGCAGATTAAACATTGCAACAATATAAGGAATTGATGGCTCTATTTGATAAAATTCATTTAAAGCTTCTTTTGTCTCTTGTGCATCATCACTAGATATTGTTACAACTTTATCATCTATATAGCTATTTAACTGACCATTATCATTTAAATCAACCATATACATAATTTCTCTATCAATACGAGAGAAAGCTTTATTTAAAACGTAGTCAGATAATATAAAGCTATTATTTTTGTCTCTTATATGGTCATCATAAATTTTTTCTAAAAATTTAATACCAAATTTATGCCACATAAGACCTGCTGTAGCAAATAAAATTCCGTTCTCACGACCTTCTTTAAAATCTCTACAATGATGATCAAAGTGTTTATGATCGTTTTTTCCAGAAACATCTATTATAATGTCTGCTGTTTCTAAGAGATCAAGATCTCTTGATCTAATAATTTGAGCATTATCATAAAGATAAGTTAAAATAGCACATGCGATTGTTTCATCTGCATGAAAAGAACCATCGTGTGTTGCAATTTTCATAATATCTCCTTGGTTGTTTAAATTGTAGCATAATATAAGGCTTTAAAAAATTTAAAAAAGTTTAAAAAATGATAGAAAGAGTTTATTTAGCTCCTATGGAAGGAGTTGCTGATGCACCAATGCGAAAAGTATTAACAAAGCATGGTAATTATGATGAATGTTTTTCAGAATTTATTCGTGTTACAGATATAGCACTACCATATAAAACATTATTAAATGATGTACCAGAGCTTGAACATGGTGCAATGACAGAATCAAAGACTAATGTACGTGTGCAATTATTAGGTGATAATGCAAATGCACTTTGTTTATCTGCAAAAAGGGCAGTATCACTTGGTGCAAGATCTATTGATATGAATTTTGGTTGTCCATCAAGATTTGTGCATCATGCAGGTTCAATGCTTTTAAAAGAAGTTGATTTATTGCATGATATAACAAGTGCACTACGTGATGCTTTAGATCCAAGTGTACATTTATCTATAAAGGTAAGAACAGGCTTTATGGATAAAAATGAAGCTTTTGATATTATAAAGGCTGTAGCTGTTGATGGTGTAAATGAAATTATTATTCATGCAAGAACAAGACATGATCTTTATAGGGAAGAAGCTTTAGATTGGAATTTACTTTTAAATTTACATGATTGTGCAAATGGTATACCTCTTGTTGCAAATGGTGATATTTGTTCACAAGAAGATAGTATAAAATGTTATAATGCAAATAAGTGTACTAGACAGATGATAGGAAGAGCAGCTTTAATGGTACCAAATATGGGCTTTGCTATTAAAGATGGAGTTAAAGGCTATAGTACAAAAGATGTTCTTTTAGTTGTCAAGGAATTTGCTTTAGAACTTATATCTAGACAATTTTTAGAGAAAAGTGTTTTAGATAGGTGTAAGCAATTTTTAGGTTTTGCAAGACGTAAAAATATAGAAATTTCTGACTTCTTTAAGGTTTTCTGTCGTATGCAGGATGTTAAAAGTGCCATTATGTTAATTGATAGCATGGTTGAGACATTAGAATCACAGGATAAATAAAAATGACTAAGGCTAATTTGAAAAAACTTTCCAAATCAATAGTTTTTATAGTTGCATCATTATTTGCAACAACTTCTTTTGCTGATAATGTTTCAGATTATGCAGCTAATACAAGTAAAGCATTTAAACCAAGCCCAGTACATACACCAGAGGTACCTTTTGGTTGGACACAATCAATTCAAGGTAAATCTATTGAATATGTAAGTAATAAGTTAGATGACAAAAAAGCACCTGCTACTATAGTAAGATTAACCTATACTAAGGCTACACAAGGTCAAGGTGCAAAGGGTTTTATGCAAGCTTTTGCTAAAAAGAATTTCTGTGAAGAGCCAAATAGAGTAGGTCATGGCTTTTATACTGTAAATTGTAAAGACTTAGATACTTATGCAATTGTTATTGGTGAAGTTTCAAATCTATATTTAATAGAATTAAGTGGTGATGTTGATCCTGTAGCAAAAACTTTAATTGATGAATATATAAAGGGAATTACTACAGGCAAGCATGTTTTTTATGATAGAGATATAGGTGATCTTGCACCAAAAGAATATAAATAACTAAATTTAAAAGGCATGTTTAACATGCCTTTAAAATCAATATTGTGTATAAATTATAATAGTCTAAATTAGATAATTTTTTATGAAAAGAAAGATAGCTTACTTTTTATCATTTTTAACAATAGCAACAATAGGTTATAGTATTTTACATTTTAGATATGAGATCTTTATGTCTTTATCTACTGTAGATAAAAGTAAAATAAAATTTGAAAATGATAGGGCTTATTATAAGCAAGAACACTTCTCAAGTAGAGCAAAAGAAGAAGTTGGTGATTTAGTAAAGATATATTCATATGATGATGGTTATTTAGATGGTTTATATCTTGTTTATAACAAAGCTACAAATAAATATAAAGAGATAGGATCATATCAAAATGGTCTGCAACATGGCACATATAAGCAATATTTTGATAATGGTGTTTTAGCTGATGATAGTTATTTCTTTAAAGGTGGTCGTGATGGTATAACTAAGATTTACTATGAAAATGGTAAATTACGTGGTGTTATAAATTACGTATCTGGCAAGAAAGAGGGGCATGCTACACAATTTTATGAAAATGGTAAGACCATGTTTGATCACAATTATCATTTAGATAAGATGCATGGTATTTGTACTGATTATTATAAAAATGGCAATAAGAAGTCTGTTATAACTTATGTAGATGGCGTACAACAGGGTAAATACTCTTTATTCCATATAAATGGTGCTTTAAAAGAGATGGGTACTGTTATACGTGATAAGAAAAATGGACCATTTGCAATTTATGATGAGAAGCAAAAGCAAATTATAGTAGGTCGTTTTGTTGATGGTCTTTTAGATGGCAAGATTACCTATACACTTGCAAATGATTGGAAAGAAGTACGTGAATTTAAAAATGGCGTACAAGATGGTCTTGTTGAAACATTTGATGAAAAAGGTAATAAACGTGGTGTTATGAACTTTGTAAGTGGTATAGCACATGGTGATTACATAAGTTTTGATGAAAATGGCAATGTTTTAAAGAAAGGCTTTTTAGACAATAAAAAAGCTCTTGAGCAAATGCTAAAAGAGAAAGAAGCTAAAGAGAAAGCTAAAAAAGAAGCTTTATTAAAGGAGAAAAGAGAAAAAGAAGAGCAATCTAAAACAGAAATTATTTTAGATGCATCTCCTGAAGTTTTAAGTCGCTCTGATAATGCTTTATCTAATACTTTAAGAGTACATACAGCAAGCTCTTATAATAAAAAAGATAATGAGATTGAGGATACTACTTCATCAACTATTGATATAAATAAGGATAATATTACATTAGATAATGCAAAAGAAGCAGATAATGATGGTATTACCTTACATGATATAGATGTAGATAAAAATATCTTAAATACTGAAGTAATACATGAGCAGGCTAAAGATGGTAATGATGTTTTACAAGTAGCACCTACACCTGATGGTGTTAAATTAGATTCTGTACAAGATGTAAGACTATCTTCACCTGATGTTGAAATTACTTTAGATGGAAGTTATTTAAATGAAGATGGTGTATCTAATATGTTAAATGATTCTCAAACTCAAACTAGAGATGATAAATATAAAAGTCTTAACATAAATGAAGATACACATGATGAGACAAGTGAAAGTGTAATGGATATAAATATTACAAACTAACACTTTATGTAAAAAAGCACTTTACTTTGTAAGTGCTTTTTTAATAATTAAACTAAATGAAAGAGCTTATACTTTAAAATAAAGAGATTTAAAAAATCTCTTAATTTAAAAAAATGTGTTTTTAACTAAATTATTTATAAAAGTGTAAAAGTTCATGTGAGATTTACCTTATTTTTACATAAAAAACTTGGTTATTTTAATTAAAGACACAATAATCACAATAACTTATAAAAATACCATAAACTAAAAATCTTTATTTAAAATATTTTGCAATAAGATCAGACATAGTACCATCATAGATCATATTCATAATTTCTTTATCAAAGATGTGAGCATAAGGGCTATCTTTTGGATAGGCAAAGGCATATTGAGCTGATTCTCTTGCAAATAAATCATCTGTTACTTTTAGATTTAAATCTTTCATTTGTTCTGCAAAAGTCTGAATAATTGGTTTATCATAAACAAAAGCATCAACTTTATTATAAGCAACACTTAAAGCCGCCTTAGTAAAATTTTGGACAGGGATAACAACCTTTGCTATACCTGAATTTTTTATAAAGGTTTCACCTGAAGTACCTTCAACAACAGCTATTCTTTTTCCTTTTAAATCATTAAAGGATTTTATTTTATTATTAAATTTTGAGCTATATAAAATACCTAAACCACTATCAAAATATATAGGTGAAAAGTGCATATATTGAGCACGTTTTTTAGTAACAGACATGCTACCACCTAAGATATCACATTCATTATTTTGAAGTCTTTTTAATTGGGCTGCTCTTAATAAAGCATAGATTCTATCTTCTTCTAATTTAAAACCAAGTCTATTTTGTAATTCTTTTATGATATCAATATCAAGACCTATAGGCGTTTTGTAATCTGTATGTAGGCTTGAAAAGGGTGGGTTTGATGGGCTTACATAAATTCTTAGAGTTACATCTTTTAACTCATTAAAAGCATTTGATGTTGATGAAAACATCAATAAGTAAACACCTAAAGAGGCCATAAGTGTTTTTATGAACATAACAATCTCCTAAATTAAAAATTATGTTATTAAGATGGAATTGATCCTTTTAATTCAAAAGCATGCGTTTTTTAATTGAAAAACGTAATTTATTTAATTTCAATCCATAATTCTTTTAATTGATCATTATAAAAATACAAAAACGTAATATTTTAACACCTA
>JARHZF010000103.1 GCA_029258325.1 Anaerobiospirillum sp.
ACACCATCCATACATACAAGCACTCTTGATATTCAAAAAAGCGAACATAATACCCACAATGTAATTGGACAAGAATTTAATAATGTATGTATGTTATTAGATGATAATTGGAAATATGAAAAAGGCATTTTAAAAGGAAAAACACATCCAAACCCAGACTATTTATTTGAAAAATTGTTATATCAAGGTTTAACTAGAGTTAGAGATAAATTAGCTTTAGTTATTTGTGTTAAATCTGTATTTTATAATGTTCTTAACCTACTAAACAAATAGCAACATCTTATTATTGTTTAGCTCTATAAAGTAATAGCTAATTAAAAAGATATTCGAAATATATGGTTATAAAAAATAATAAATACGAGTAAGCTACTATGCTAGCATAAAAGCAGTACCTAATATGCCAAGGTACTGCTTAACACTTAATATAGGTAATATTAAAATTAATAAATATTTTAATTGAAAAGTATGATCTTCTTAATTCAACAGTATGTCTTTTTAATTCAAAAGTATTAGGGGTACATCAGCTATTTAGAAAAGTTGATAGTACTTATCCCTACTCTTTCAATTAAAAGAATTATCTTTTGCAATTAAAATTACCCATCCTTTTTATGTGCAAATTTAATTGAAAAATATAAAGTTTGATAAAGCCTTTTATTTACAAGCTTTATATGTGATGTTAGATAATAGTTAATTTCAATTATTAGTAGCAAGAAATGGAATCAAAGGGGCTATTATAGATTTTAAAAGAATATTAATAGAATAGAGTTAATATAAGATTGTATAGTTACAAGCATTGTATAAGTTATGGTTTTTTATTATATTTCAAGAAGTAAAAAAATGAAAACTCTAACTTATGCATATTTTCCTCGTAAATTATATTAACAAGCAAAAAATAAAGATATAAATGTAAAAGTTTATAATAAATTGTAGAAGTTCATGACAAATGTAGCGATTTTTATATACGAGTTGTATAAGTTATGAGAATAGATATGTAGAAGATAGAGTTGTTTTTAATAATTAAATAGAAGAAGTTAAGGTTTTTACAGAAGTAAAACTCTTTTATTAAATAAAAGTTATTAAGTCTAATTGTTAATTTTAGGTAGTTTAAGAGTTTATACTGCAATAAAATGTGTTTTTAAACTTTTTTGTTATATCTTATCTATAAGGGCTATTTCAATTAAGAGAATTATTTTAAGATTTATTTTAAAACTATAAAAGTTTGTGTAAAAGTTGCTACCTTTTTCATTTTTAATATACAAGTTGTACCATTTTTAAATTAAGATTCCTTATTTTCAGTACTTGTGATTTTTGTGTTGTTACTTAAAACAACATAGTGTCATCTTATACAGAAACAAAATAAATCTCATATGAACCTTATTTTTACCCTATTTATTTTAAAATTCTTCCATGCTTTTGCTACAAGTTAGACTTATGTGTAGATCAAAATTACTACTTTTATCATAAGCTTTTAGAAGCATGAACTTTTAGAGTAAATAGATAGTATTTTATGGTTTAAAAATATCAATATAAAAATTATTAGCATATTTAAGATTTAGCTAACATTTATTAAAATCCCTTTAATATAACAATATATAAAGTATATTTATCTTTTAACCACATAAAAAAGATTAAGTTATAAAAACCATATTTTTTGTGTAAAATAAAAACAACATAGTAAATTATGAAAATAAATGAAAATTTATATAAGCTAAAATGAAAGACAATGAAATATATAATTTATTAATATATAAGATATTTTTATAATTTATCCCTACTTTTATGAAAGTCATATTATAAAAAACTTTTTAAAAAGCTTAAAATATAGATCAAAATAAATGTTACTTATTAAAAATTAATATTTAGATTTAAATTAACAAAAAAGTAATAATAGCTTAAAAAGATATTTATCTTTTACATTTACTAGATCTTGTTCTTTGATATTAAGCTTTTACTTTAGGACTAATAGATAATTAGTGATATTTATCAAATACTCCCTACTCTTTAATATCACTTATAGTAAGTAAACTGCTTTATCTTTATATAAATTAATTACTAATGAATAACCTTATTAAATTTTTATTTAGTAAATATATAAATTAGTTTTATTTATGATTTAAATAAATAATACCCATTTCTTAGCATAGATCTAAAATTAAGATCAATAGTTTATATTGATATTTTTTAATAAAAATCTTTACAAATGTAAATAACAATTAAAATAATTTAAGGGAGGGCTTTATTGTCTTGTGTAAAGATATGATGAAGTATCATAAATTATAAAG
>JARHZF010000196.1 GCA_029258325.1 Anaerobiospirillum sp.
TTTCTGAACAATGTGATTACTGGAGAAATGAACTTTTAGGCATAGAAAAAAATTATATTAATGCTGGTTTTCTGTTAATGAATCTTAAATACATAAGAGAAAGTGATTTTGAAGAGAAAATATCTAAACTAATTAATAGAGAATTTTTATTTCATGATCAAGATATATTAAACATATATTTAAATCAAAATAAAGATAAACTATTAAAACTTCCTTTAAAATATAATATTTTTCAAGAAAATACATATGATATTTTACAAAAGGGATTAAAAGAAAATGTGATTACTCAACATGATATTGATGAAGTAAAATCAAATCCTTGTGTGCTACATTTTGCAGGACATAAACCATGGAAAGATATTTATATAGATAATGCTATAATTTGGTGGGATTATCTTGAAAAATATACTGATTTTTCTGATGAGTTTAGAAAAAAGCTATCAATTAAAATATCAATTCAAACAAAAATTAAATTTCAAAAATTATTTAAATATAAAAGTGATGTTAAGAGAGTAAAAATAACTTTCTTTAATTTCTTATCAATTAGAATTCCTAAAAAACTATTTAAATAATTAATAAAGCCACCTTTTACGGTGGCTTTATCTTATGAGTTGTAATTTGTCTTATTAAATCCATACTTTATAAGTATTTTCTTTAATATATTAAGACATTCATTTTGAATTTGCCTTACACGCTCTTTTGTTAAGTTCAGATCTTTACTTATGTCATCTAATGTTCTAATCTCATTTTCCTTAAGACCATAACGACTTAAAATAACAATCTGTTGTTTTTCATTTAGAGTCTCAAACCATTCTTGAATAATACTAGTTAACTCTAAGTTATTTACATAACTATTTGGAGATATACTATTATCATCGGCAATAACATCTAATAAAGATATTTCTTTATCTTCACTATTTGAATTTATATTAAGATCTAAAGGAATAGCATTTTCATTAAAAGATAACATCGCTCTAATGTCTTCTTCATCTTTATTTGTATATTCTGCTATTAACTTAACAGTAACAGGAACTTCTTGGTTCTTTTGCTGTAATAACTTCTGTGCTCTTAAAATAGTATTTAACTCTTTAATAACATAGATAGGAAGTCTTACAATACGAGATTGACGCATAATAGCCTGTTCTACAGACTGTCTTATCCACCAAGTTGCATAAGTTGAAAATCTATAGCCTCGATTAGGTTCAAATTTTTTAACAGCATGAATTAAACCTAAATTACCCTCTTCTATAAGATCGATTATTTGAACACCACGAGATTTATACTCCATAGCTATTTTTATAACTAAGCGTAAATTAGATGTTACCATAATATCAAAAGCAGCCTTATCGCCTTCTTTTGCTTTAGTACCATAATCTCTTTCTTGTTCAGATGTTAAAAGAGGAAATTTTCTTATTGAAGTAAAATAAGTCGATAAAAGATTATCTTTATCAAAACTTTCTTTTTCAATATTAACCTTTTCCTTACTTTCAAAAGGTTTCATATCTAAATTAGAAGGATCTTGTTCTTCTATATTTAAATCTTCAATAATTTCCATTGAGTCAAAATTTTCATCTTTATGCACTTTTCAAACTCCTCATGCATACAGCGACTTTATTTTGGTAAATATCCCATAGGGTTTACTGTTTGACCTCTGTATCTTATTTCAAAATGCAATCTTACGCTCTCTGCATCAGTTGAGCCCATTTTTGCAATTTGTTGACCTCTTTTTACTTTTTGGCCTTCTTTTACTAGTAAAACGTCATTATGAGCATAAGCTGATAAGAACTCATTACTATGATTAATAATAATTAGATTACCATAACCACGTAAAGCACTTCCAGAGTATACAATTTGACCATCGGCAGCTGCTAATACTTGTTGTCCTCTATTACCTGAAATATCAATACCTTTATTACCTTGATTTGATAAAGAGAACTCTTTTATAACCTTGCCTTGTGTTGGCCATGTCCAAGTTACACCACTTACTGTTCTTGTTTTACCTGCAACAATTGGAGTTTGTACAGGAGTATTTACAGGAGATGGAGTTACTGTAGGTGTTTTATTTGAGGTTTCATTTTTTACAGGTGTTACATTACCTGCTACAGGAACTTCTCTTTGTTCTTGTACTGTTGATACATTAGTACCAGAATTAGGTCTTGCTAAATATAACTTTTGACCTTGAGATAAAGAATAAGGTGCTTTTAAGTCATTAACACTAGCAATAAAAGATGGTGATTGACCATATTTTTTAGCAATTGAATATAAGGTATCACCCTTTTGCACAATATAAACAGGTGCTGATGTTGTAGGTATTTGTAATTGAAGAATTTGACCTACACTAATATTGTATGGTGGATCTATTATATTTCTTTTTGCTAAAGCTCTATAATCAAGTCCATATCTAAATGCAATTGAGTATAAAGTATCACCCTTTTGTACTTGATATGTATTTGGTATATTTAAATTATTAGTTGCAACAGTAACTGTACCTGGAACTGATGAAACTACTGTAGGAACAGCAGAACTTGTATTAGTTACAGAAACACTATCTCCCTCTGGAACATATGGTTTTACAATACCTGTTTGATTATTTGTATCGTATAAAACTGTTTCATTTGTTGGAACATTAACTGTATATACAGGTGCATCTTTAACTGGAGGTGGAGGTGGTGGTGTATATACAGGTGGATTATAAGTAGTATTATTTTGTGGCTTATTATAAACAGGTTGATACACAACACCATTATCCTGACCTAAAGATGAGCCTATAGGTGCATCTGAATATGCAGGATCTTGTCTTCTATTTGAAACATCTGTAACAACTACTGTTTGAGATGGATCATAACGCTGTTGTTTTGATGGGCGATAGGTTCCATTTGGTTCATATACACTATCTTTTAAATCAACAACACGATCTGATCCTGAATAATCTTTATTAGATGATTGCTGACAGGCAGATGCTATTAAAGAAGCATTTACTATAAGAGCTAATAAACAAACTTGCTTTCTATTTTGAAAAAATTTCATAAATTATGTACACCGCAATTAATGCAACACAGATATAGCCAATAATATCAATATAGCGTCGAATAGATCTCTCCATTCTCTCGCCACCTATTTTTATAATAAAGGCTTCTAAAAAGAATCTTAAACCTCTTCCTACTAAAGATACTAACACAAAATTATAAATAGTTAACATACCTACACTACTTGTATTAGCAACACTTTCTGCTGCAACTAGTCCAGTTGTGACAGCTATCACTTTATAAGGTATAGGGGTAAAAGCTCCAACAAAAATCATTAAAATACCATACTCAGCTATAAACCAATTTCTTACTGTTTCCATAGCTTCTTGATATTTAAAAAATTCTATTAGATTTGCTATATAAGGATCATATATAAAATAACCCAAATAATATCCAACTACAGCACCTAAAACTGATGATATGACTGTTAAAAAAGCATAATAAAATGCTCTATTAGGTCTTGCAAGACACATAGGTGCAAGCATTACATCAGGAGGAATTGGCCAGAATATAGATTCTATAAAACTATTTATTGATAAAAAAAGAGGAGCTCTTCTATGTTTAGCTAGTTTTATACAAACTTCATAGATATAAGAAAATATTCTCAAGTTAAATCCTTAAAATTAGATTTCTTTTAAAAGCACTACTGATTCAACAGCAATACCTTCTTTACGACCGACAAAACCAAGTTTCTCTGTAGTAGTAGCTTTTATACTAACATTATTTAACTTTGTATTTAGACAGTTAGCAATATTTTGTCTCATTTGCATTGAATAAGGTTGAATTTTTGGTGCTTGAGCTAATATTGTTACATCTAAATTTGAAATTTCATAACCTTCTTTTATCATTCTCTCATAAACATCTTTTAATAAAAGCATGCTATCTATATTTTTAAATTTATCATCATTATCTGGATATAAATGACCTATATCACCAAGAGCTAGAGCACCTAAAATAGCATCACATATAGCATGAAGAACAACATCACCATCAGAGTGAGCTATTAATCCTTGTTCATAAGGTACTTTTACACCACCTAAAGTACAAGGACCATCTCCACCAAACTTATGTACATCAAAACCATGACCAATACGCATAATTACTCCTTATAAGCTAAAATAGCTTTTGCAATAAATAGATCATCTTTTGTGGTTATTTTAAAGTTATCACCATGACCTTCTACTATCTTAACTTTGTGTCCTTTAAATTCCATAGCAGAAGCTTCATCAGTAATATTTATATTATTTTTTAAACCATCTTCTATAGCAGAAATTAAAAGATCTCTTTTAAATAATTGAGGAGTTAATGCTCTGTATTTATCATCTCTATCTATAGTCTTTATAACTACACTATCTTTAGCTTGTTTTAAAGTATCTGACACCTTTGATACTAAAAGACCACCATCACACTTACTATTTATGCATTCTTTACATAACTTATCTATATCATCTACTCTTATAAGAGGTCTTGCAGCATCATGAACCATTACATAATCAGTAGTAGTTTTATAAATACCAGATAAAACACTATTTACTCTCTCAGCTCCACCAATACAGACTTTGATTCTATTACTTTTTGCAATTTCAAGCTTAGAGAAAAAGTCATCCTTTTCCCCTATTACAATAATGATATTATTAATATATTTAGAGCACATTACTTTTAAAATAGTGTGCTCTAAAATACATTTATCATCTAATTTTATATATTGCTTTGGTATTGTAGCACCTACACGGCTACCAACACCTGCAGCAGGAATTACTACATCAATTTTAAATGATGGCAATTTCATGATCTCCAATATTAATTGTCATTTTGTGGTTTTATTACTCTAAAGAAAATTTCATCTTTATAAATTAAACCAAGTTCAGAGCGGGCAAGATCTTCTATTGCCATATTTCCTTGTTTCAAATCAGCAATCTCCTCTTCTACAGCAATATTTCTTTTTTGTAAAAGAGAAGACTTATAATTTGCTTTATCTAATTGAGCATGCACTGCTTTATATTGCTCATAGCCATTTTTTCCATAGATAATATCATAAGATAAATAGCCTATAAGACCTATAAAAACAAATGAAAGAATTGTCATTAAATTAATTCGCATATGCACACTCAAAAGAAAAATTATAAACTATCCTGATATGCTTTAGCTGCACAAATAAAGCCAGAGAATAAAGGATGACCTTCTCTTGGATTTGATGTAAATTCAGGGTGGAATTGAACACCAATAAACCAAGGGTGATTTGGAACTTCAACTATTTCAACTAGCTTATTATCTGTTGATAGACCTGCAATAGATAAACCTGCATCAGTAATCTTATTTATTAAAGTATTATTTACTTCATAACGATGACGATGTCTTTCAACAATATCATCCTTACCATATAACTTTCTTACTAATGAGTCTTTATTTAAGTGACATAATTGAGCACCAAGACGCATTGTGCCACCTAAATCAGATTTATCATTTCTAACTTCAACATTACCATCTTCATCTAACCATTCAGTGATTAGACCAACTACAGGATATTTGGTATTAGAGTCAAACTCTGTTGAGTTCGCACCTTCCATATTAGCAACATGGCGAGCGTATTCAATAATAGCTACTTGCATACCTAAACAAATACCTAAATAAGGAATATTGTTTTCTCTTGCATATTTTGCAGCAATAATCTTACCTTCAACACCACGGCTACCAAAACCACCTGGAACTAAGATAGCATCTAAACCTTGGAATAATTCAGTACCACGTACTTCAACATCTTCTGAATCAATATACTTAATATTTACAGTAAGTTGATTCTTTAGACCACCATGTTTTAATGCTTCATTTACTGACTTATAAGCATCTGGTAATTCTGTGTACTTACCAACCATACCAATAGTTACTTCACCAATAGTATTTGCTTGTTGGTAAATTACTTTCTCCCACTCAGAAAGATCTGCTTCTTTGCACTCTAACTTAAATTTATCAACGATAAATTGATCTAAATATTGGCTCTTTAATAAAGCTGGTATCTTATAGATTGAATCCACATCCTTTAGAGAGATAACTGCTTTTTCTGAAACATTACAGAACATAGCAATCTTATGACGTTCATGAGGAGGAATTACATTATCTGATCTGCAAATTAAGATATCAGGTTGAATACCAATTGATAATAATTCTTTTACAGAGTGTTGTGTAGGCTTAGTCTTTACTTCGCCTGAAGTTTGTAGATATGGTACTAATGTTAAATGCATAAACATAGCATTTTCACGACCAATATCAACTGCAAGCTGACGTATTGCTTCTAAAAATGGTAAAGATTCTATATCACCAACAGTACCACCTATTTCTACTAAAGCAATATCATTACCTTCAGCACCAGCTAAAATTCTTTCCTTGATGGCATTTGTAATATGAGGAATTACTTGAATTGTAGCACCTAAGTAGTCACCTCTACGTTCTTTTCTAATAACATCTGAATAAATTCTACCTGTTGTAAAATTATTACGATGTGACATCTTAGTACGAATAAAACGTTCGTAATGACCTAAATCTAGATCTGTTTCTGCGCCATCCTCTGTTACAAACACTTCACCATGTTGAATAGGACTCATAGTACCTGGATCGACATTAATATAAGGATCCAACTTCATCATGGTAACCTTTAGACCACGTGCTTCTAATACTGCAGCTAAAGATGCTGCTGCTATACCTTTACCTAAAGAAGAAACAACGCCACCAGTTACAAATATAAGTTTTGTAGGAGATGCAGACATGAATAAAGCTCCATTTTTAGTTATTTTAAACAGTAATTATAACATAAGATAACAAGTGCTTTACGTTTTAATATTTTTAAATTTAAAAGTCACCTATATCATTTTTAGCATAAAAATATAGGCAATATAAAAGCTTATAATAAATTATAAATTTTATTCATGACATTACATCAATTTAAAATTACATAAGCTTTAATATCTACTTAGAGAAAAAACTATCATTTTTATAAGTTTCTTTTTCTTTATTTGTAAATTTTAACCACTTAGCTTGTTGCTCTGCTAAATAAAAATCATTAGGAGTATCTATTTCAAAAGCCCTCTCCTCATCATTTATATCAAATAAAGATACTTTGCCACAGAATGTAGTTTTATCTTCTAA
>JARHZF010000027.1 GCA_029258325.1 Anaerobiospirillum sp.
TACATAAGGATTTTATAAAAGAAGATCTAGGTGATTTTGTCCTTTTACACAAAACTATATTTAATACTGTTTTTGCAAATGATATAAAAAAAGAAGCTAAAGCTGCTTTTGTTCATTACTTTAAAGATAAAAAAGAAAATATAAATGAGATATATCATTTAGATAGTATTGTCTCCTTAGTACAAAAAGAAAAAGATGGATCTGGCATTTTTCCAAAAAATATTGATATTGTAATTGGTGGCTTTCCATGTCAAGATTTCTCTTTTGCAGGTAAAAGACTTGGCTTTAACTCAAATAAAAGTCACTTAGGTCACACTATAAATAATGATGCAAATATTGAAAATCGTGGTCAACTTTATATGTTCTTTAGAGAAGTTGTATCTATAACCAAACCTAAACTCTTTGTAGCTGAAAATGTTAAAGGTCTTCTTTATTTAAATAATGCTAAAGATATTATTGAAAAGGATTTTGCAAGTGCTGCAAATAATGGCTATTTAATTGTTCCATGTAGATCAATATCTGCACAATATTTTGGTGTACCTCAAAAGAGAGAAAGAGTATTTTTCTTTGGCTTTAAACGTGATGCTTTAAAAAAAGAAGCTTTAAAAGAATTATCTAAAGACTTTATAAGTAGTAAAAACGATCCCTATCCTAAACCTACTCATGGTGATAATTTACAGCCTTTTGTAACTTGCTTAGATGCTTTTATTAATCTAAAAGAACCTCATATAAGTTTAGATCTAGCTCAACAAAAATACTCAAAAGCTAAATTTATAAGTAAACATTGCCAAGGTCAAACTGAAATTAAATTAGATGATATATCACCTACTATAAGATCAGAACATCATGGTAATATTGAGTTTAGACGCCTATCTCTTTTACATGGTGGTACACATAAAGAAGAACTTTTTAATAATCTTATAGAAAGACGTTTAACTGTAAGAGAATGTGCAAGACTACAGACTTTTCCTGATGATTATAAATTCATTTTAAATAAAAATGAGTCAAATTTTAGTGTATCTGCAAGTGAAGCTTATAAGATTATAGGTAATGCAGTTCCCCCTGTTCTTGCTTATAATATTGCAAAAAATCTTGAACATAAATGGTCTTTATATTTTAAATAGTAATTACTTGTCTTTTTTATTTAGATATAAAGAATTTCAGTTAAATAACAGCTATTTAAATAGACACATATATTTTATGTCTATCCGATATATAACTAGATCTGTATATTGCTTATTACTTATCTATTTTATAAATAATCAATTAAAAATAGCTTTTATAGATAAGTAATTAATTTAATGTGATCTATAAACTAGATCTATTTTTTGACAAAAATATAATATCTCCAAAATTCTAACAGTAAAAGCCCTCTCTCTATATTAATAATTCTATAAATATCAATCTATTGTATAATAAAGTTAAAAAAGGCTTATATCTTGCTTATATAAAATAATATCCAGTATTTATTATTTTTTTGAGGTTTTTATGAAACAAACAAATAGTGCGATCACGATGTTACTTGCACAATATCGTGCAGTTTATAGACTTGCCTACTACACAGGTTTAGCAGGCGTCGCTTATTTGTCCATAGCTTGTTTACCAAATACAGTATATGCTCAAGATCTAGCAATACCAGATACAGGTATTCTAGAAAATGGTACATATACATCAAAAAATGGTGAAGATACTGTACGTCTAAATGAAAAACCTTTCATTCAAGGTGCTGATGCAACATCTACATTAAAAGTTAATGATCAACAGCAAAAACTTGAAATTTACTCTAATAAATTTCAATTAGATGGTACTTTAACCTTAGAAGGTAAAAGAAATAAAAATATCAAACTGCACTTAGGTGATGTAGCTGGTAAATTAGGAACTTTAGATGGTACTGGCTCTTTAGAGCTTAAAGGCGATACTACTGTTCATATTGTTAATGGTCA
>JARHZF010000064.1 GCA_029258325.1 Anaerobiospirillum sp.
TATAATAGACTACATACAAAGCGATGGGGGTATAGCTCAGCTGGGAGAGCACCTGCTTTGCAAGCAGGGGGTCAACGGTTCGATCCCGTTTACCTCCACCATTGAATAAGCCCCCCTAAGATCGCAAATTAATTACACCGATACATAATTTACTTATCCTCTTTTTTAAATTTACAACCATCTAGTTTGTAAACAACCTTAATCTTTATCATATCTTTATTTAATTATTAAATTTAAATGTCCAATTTTTAATATTAGTTTTAATATTTTTCATCTAGGTATAAGTACTCCTATTGAGTTATTACGATTGATTAGTAATTTTTATTACATTTCAATAACTTAAATATTATTTAATTTTATCGGTGTATTTGTCTGCGATCTTGCGATTCTATTTTTAATATCCTTTTTTGTTTAACTATAAAGTATTTAAGCCACAAGATGTGGGCTTTGTTGTTTTTATAAGATTTAGCTAATTTTAAAGTAAAAAAAAGGCCACCTTAAGTAGCCTTTTTTATCTAAAATTAAAAGATATTATTGAATCTTTTTATGTAAATCTTGAATTGAATTTACACAAGCAGTTTCATCTTCAGATATAGCTTCTAAAGCTGCAAAAGCAGCATTCATATTTGTACAATATGAAACACCATATTGAAGAGCATCTCTACGTAATTGTCTTGAATCTAATACAGATTGACGACCCTCTGTAGTATTAATTACCCAATCATAATTGCGTGATTTAATACCATCAAGAATATTAGGACGACCTTCATATACTTTCTTAACAAGTTTTACTTCAATACCAGCTTCTTTTAGTGAAGTATAAGTACCACCTGTTGCATCAAGCTCAAAGCCTGCTTGAATTAGAAGACGACCTAATTCTGCTAATCTATATTTATCTGATCTCTTAATAGATAGTAAAGCACGACCTTTTCTTACTATAGGGTAGTTTGCAGCAAGCTGTGCTTTAGCAAATGCTTCAGGGAAGAGTCGAGCTGTACCCATAACCTCACCAGTTGATCTCATTTCAGGTCCTAAGATAGGGTCTGAACCTGGGAATTTATGGAAAGGTAATACTACTTCTTTTACTGAATAGTATGGAGGTATAACTTCTTTTTCAATACCTTGCTCTTTTAGAGATTGACCTACCATGATTCTAGCTGCAATCTTGGCTAAAGGTAATGATGTAGCCTTAGATACAAAAGGAACAGTACGAGCAGCACGTGGATTTACCTCAATTAAGTAAATCTTATCTTCACGCACAGCAAGCTGAACATTCATAAGACCACGAACATCTAGCTCTAATGCTAAATCACGTGATAGATTTGAAATTCTTCTTTGTAGATCTTGCGATAAATGCCAAGGTGGAAGAACACAGCCAGCATCACCTGAGTGAACACCACATTCTTCAATGTGTTCCATAATGCCACCAATAATAACGTCCTTACCATCACAAACAGCATCAACGTCAATTTCAGTTGCATGATCTAAGAATTTATCTAATAGAACAGGTGCTTGATTTGAAACTTTAACAGCTTCAGAGAAGTATCTACATAGATCATCTTCATCATAAACTACTTCCATTGCACGACCACCTAGAACATATGATGGGCGAACAACTAGAGGATAGCCAATTTCAGATGCTATAGAGATAGCTTGATTTAATGATGTAGCTGTACCATTTTCAGGTTGTAATAAACCTAATTTTTGTACTGCTTCTTGGAAACGTTGTCTATCTTCTGCTCTATCAATAGCATCAGGTGAAGTACCAATAATAGGTACACCTGCTTTTTCTAGTTCACAAGCTAGTTTTAATGGAGTTTGACCACCAAATTGAACTATAACACCAACAGGTTTTTCAATACGTGCAATTTCAAGAACATCTTCAAGAGTTACAGGCTCAAAGTATAGTCTATCTGATACGTCATAGTCAGTTGATACTGTCTCTGGGTTACAGTTAACCATAATGGTTTCATAACCATCTTCACGTAAAGCCATTGAAGCGTGAACACAGCAATAGTCAAATTCAATACCTTGACCAATTCTGTTAGGACCACCACCTAAAACAATAATCTTCTTATTATTTGTAGGTCTTGCCTCACATTCTTGCTCATAAGTTGAGTACATATAAGCAGTTTCTGTTGCAAATTCAGCAGCACAAGTATCAACACGCTTATAAGTTGGATAAACATCAAATAACCAACGTCTTTCACGAACTTTAGCTTCACTTACACCTAATATATCAGCAAGACGCTTATCAGAGAAACCTCTTGATTTTAGATCTCTCATCTCAAAAGCATCTATAGATTTTAATGTTCTTGTATCTAAATCTTTTTCAATTTCAATAATTTCTTGAATTTGAGTTAAGAACCATGGATCTATATGTGTGTATTCAAATACTTCCTCAACAGTCATACCCATACGGAAGGCATCACCTAAGTACCATATTCTATGAGCACCTGCATCTTCAAGTTCATGAATAACTTTTAATCTAGCATCCTTTGCCATCATATCAACGCGAGGATCGAAACCTGATTTACCAGTTTCAAGTCCACGAAGTGCTTTTTGTAATGACTCTTGGAATGTTCTACCAATAGCCATAACTTCACCTACAGACTTCATTTGAGTTGTTAGTCTGTCATTTGAATTTGGGAATTTTTCAAAGTTAAAGCGAGGAACTTTAGTTACAACATAGTCAATAGATGGTTCAAAAGAAGCAGGGGTTTGACCTGAGGTAATATCATTACCTAATTCATCTAATGTATAACCTATTGCAAGTTTTGCTGCAATCTTAGCAATAGGGAAACCT
>JARHZF010000069.1 GCA_029258325.1 Anaerobiospirillum sp.
ATAAGACCACCATAGGAACGCCACAAGGTGGGTGCATAAGTCCTATACTAGCAAACATACTACTAAATGAGCTTGATCAATTATTAGACGAGCGAGAAAGACCATTTGTCAGATATGCTGATGATATATGTATTTTCTGTAAGAGTAGAAAAGGAGCAGAGAGAGTACTTGTATGGGTAACCAAATTTCTTGAAGAAAAGCTATTTTTAAAAGTAAATCAAGATAAAACAAAAATTTCAAAGGTCGATAGAGATACACAGTTTCTAGGTTTTTGTATTTATAAGTAGTAGAAAGAATACCAAAGCAAGACAAGATAAATATCCTTAGTATAAACACTTGCCTATGCTATAAGAAGGTGGGTTAACTACTTTAGAGACTCTATACCTAAAACGTGGACGAATAATATAGACAGTTGGATAAGACGGAGGATACTACTGTGGAAGCAGTGGAAGACACCTCAAAATAGATATAAAGAGTTCGCCAAGAGATATGCAACAAGTCCCTCAATAGAGAGCAAATAAGTTGCATATTCGTCAAACAGACAATGGCGTATGTCTAAAAATCGCACTATACACACTGTACTAGGAAATAAAACACTCTCTAAAGAGGGATGGTTTACTGTAGGAAAGGCACTAGAATTACTCGTATGTAGAGTATCCTAGTGAATTATTGGGAACCTCCCACTACCGAACGGTACGGTGGGTGGTGTAAGAGCCCCGAAAGGGGCTACTTGATTAAATAATTATTATTTAATATCTAAAACATACCATTTATCATTTAGTTTTTGTAAATATAAAATAGTATTTGATGTTGATTTCTTTTCACCTGAAATTTTAGTAATTTCATATTTAACAGCCTTAGTATCTTTTTTACCATCAGCATCTTTAACTTCAATTATCTTCATATTATCAGGTTTATCTACAAGATTATTGATAATTGAGTATTTAGTTATAAATAATCCTTTTGCTAAAACACGTTCTGTTTGATTGCTATTTTGAGAATCTACAGTTAGATTAAAAGCATCTTCATATTTATTTGCAAGTAATGTCTGCATAAAGTTATCTGAAGCCTTACGAACTTCATCATCACCACAAGCATTTAAAAAGAGTGTACTAAAAGCTAAAAAAAGTACAGCAAATATCTTTTTCATAAAAGCATTCCTTCTTAGTTAAAAATCTATTACATAAGTATATATGAAAGTATTTATTTTGCATATTTTTTTAAAAATAAAGAATTATCTAAAAGTGTAAAAGATAGTTTTTTTATGTAAAAGTTAATGCTAAATTTACTAATTTTGATATTTGATTTGCCCAAAATTATTGAAAAAATTTAAAGTAAATTTAGATAAAAAGATCTAATCTTAATTAAGAAGTGGTATAAGTTTACTAACAAAAATAGTATAAAAGATGTGAACTTCTATATTTATATAAATAAAAGGTAGGAACATGTCCTACCTTATATCTTAAGTTTTGAAGTTAATTTTTAAAATTGTTTTAGAGAAACTTCTTCTAAGATGTCATTAGCTATTTGTTGAACATCTTTTGAAATACTATTAGTTTGATGTGCTACATCTACATTTTTCTTCACAATTTCATCTAAAACATTAACAGTATCATTAATTTGAGCTATGCCCTTAGATTGTTCATGAATAGAGCCTTCAATATCAGTCATACCTTCAACTAAAATTCTTACATTTTCTTCAATTTGAGTTAAAGATTGACCTGTACGTGTAGATAATTGACGAACTTCATCAGCTACAACAGCAAAGCCACGACCATGTTCACCTGCACGAGCTGCCTCAATTGCAGCATTTAGAGCTAGTAAATCTGTTTGCTCTGCAATACTCTTAATTACTACAGCTACATCTTTAATATTATTTGCATACTTAGTAACATCAGTAGTCTTTTGATCAACCTCTTGCATAGATTGTGATATTTGTTCAATTGATGCAACAGAGCTTTGAATTGAGTCAGCTTGATTTGAGCTTGATTCTAAAAGAACTTGCATAGACTCTTCTAAGCGATTAGTGCTATGAGATAGGGAGTCTGCAAAGCTCTTAGATGATGCAAGCATAGATCTCATTTCATGACCTAAATTATTAGTCATAACTTCAATTTGACCTTTAGGATTTTCAATTTCATCTAAGAAGTTTAATTGATTGTATGAATTTAAAACTTTTAAAATCTTATTTAGATCAGAACCTACATTCTTTTCAAAAGCATCAAGCATTAAGTTTAAAACATCTGCTAAGTCTTTAAGTCTTGGATTATAAGGATCTACATTAATTCTTATATGAAGATTACCATCTTCAATATCCTTTACAGTTTGACCTGCTGTAGTTATAGCTATCTTATCTTTTTCAATACCCTCTTTAGTATTTTGTATATTATTTTCAAGTTGTTTTGCAAGATCGCCAAATTCATCTTTATTTTTAAGAGGATTTTGAATTACATCATCAGTTTCATGATTAATAAATTTAAAGAAACTTATTGCATATTCTTCAAGTTTAGTTACGCTTGTTGTTATATTCTTATAGAACATAATAAAGAAAGGTAGAGCTATGATAGAGCAAAGAAGAATTGAAATAGCTATAGATTTATAAATTTCATATTCTGTAGTTTCTAATAAGTGAGCTGATACTTTATGTGAATATGGAACAAAGGTATTTTCATAAATACCAGTAGATAACCAAATATCTTCTGTATTAGGTATATGTACAGCATAAGCTATTTTATTTTCATTTATAGATGTGCCATCAGGAAGAGGTTTTGAGAATATGTAATGAACTACATCATTATGTTCACCTTTAAGACTTGTTTCATAAAGCTCTCTTACATAATAAACGCCATTCATATCCTTAGTATCATATAAAGATGTACCAATTAAATCTTTTCTAACAGGGTGAGCTACAGGTACATATTTTTTATAAGCGTAGAAATAGCCAGATTTGTCATCTTCAAATCTAAATCTTTCAATTGCATCCTGAATAATTGCTATTTGTTCTTTTTCATTTTTACCCTCAACATATTCGCCAAGAGCTGATGCAAGTGCATCTGTTGATAATTTTATTTTTAAAGAAGCTTCATCACGTAAAACATCTTCCATTTTAATTTGTATATGATGTTCAATAGTTGATTCACTAATAATTAAATTTAAAATTAGGACAACAAAACCAAAGAAAATGCTTCCAGCTAGCAAAGCAAATTTCTTTTTTAAATGTAAGTTTGTAAACATAAACAATCCCTTTTATAGAATCTTTTAAGAGGTGATTTTCTTAAAATAATTTATTTAGAAGAACAAATTTTATTTCTTCTTATTTTATAGACGTTAAATCTATTCTACAGCCTTTATTAATTTTTTATTTATACATGATCTATTTTTTGCATCTTTATGATTAATAAAAAAATAATAATGAAGTTATTATCTGATAAAATATATTAATTTTATTTAATTAAATATAACTTATTTTTAACTTTAGTATAAAAACACATGTTTTTATAATTAATAAAACTTTAGTTTAAATAAAATTTAACATGATAAAAATTTTTATATAAAGCTTTAAAAGTGTGGGCTAGGGCGTTCTTATGATGAAAATTAGATCCTAAAATATATTTGAGATTTATAGAAATGAAAGGAATTTTATATATGAAAAAAGAAATAATTATAGCTTTATTTGGAGTAGCTTTATTAGTTACAGGTTGTGGTGATAAAAAGGAAAATACTCCAGAGGAAGCTGTAACATCATTTTTAAAAAGTAGATGTGTAGAAAATGAATCTACATGTATAAAGAACATTAAAGTCCATGAAATTAAAGTTATAAAAGAGCAAGAGACCCCTGATTTTATTATTCAAGATGTTGAGGTTAAGTATACAAGTGGTCATGGCAAAGAGATACATCAAAAGTATGATCATATGCAATATGATAAAAAGGATAAAATATGGCACTATAAGCCTGCATCTCTTTAAATAGTAAGTATGCTTAAAAAATTAATGAGATGGTTTTTACCCTTTCATTAATTTTTACTTTATACATATTTATATATTTGTATAGTAAAGCTAAAATAATTATCTAAAAAATTAAATAATAGTATATATTTTTTAATTTTTACTAAAGATAATATTTATCATAACGATATAAAAGCAGAAGTTAAAATAGATTTTATAAAAAAGAGGCATACACTATGGCACTTTACGTAAATACAAACGTAAGTTCATTAAATGGTCGTAATAAGTTATCAAATGCTACAAATAGCTTAAATACCACCTATCAAAGACTATCATCAGGTCTTCGCATTAATAGTGCAAAAGATGATGCTGCAGGCTTACAAATATCAGATAGATTAACCACACAAATCAATGGTTTAAATCAAGGAAATCGTAAT
>JARHZF010000121.1 GCA_029258325.1 Anaerobiospirillum sp.
ACCTGGTACTAAATAAGGTAACATCATATGTGGTGTTACAAGCCAACCTAATATTAAGAATAAGGTAATTTGAGCAAGCCAAGTTAAACCTTCACCTACAGGTAATATATAAGATAAAGGTCTTATATTTTGATTACCAATAAACATACCATAGATAAAGATAGCTAAGAAGCCAGAACCATTAAAGGCTGCTGTAATAGCAAAACCAATTAAACCTATACCTAGAACTAAAAGTGTATATAAACCTGCTGATAATTTTATAGTGGCAATAATAAAACGTCCAAAAAGACCAAATACTATACCTAAGATAATACCAAGACCAAATTGTAAGACAAAGATTAAAGCTATATCTAAAATACTAGATGCTTCATGTGTCACAAAGGCAAGTAAAACAGTTGTAAGTAAAATTGCCATAGGGTCATTAGTTGCAGATTCTATTTGTAAAGTAGATGACACTTTCTCTTGTAAGTGCACACCACCTAATAAAGAAAATACAGCTGCAGCATCAGTTGAACCTACAATAGCACCAATTAAAAGAGCTCCCATAAATGAGAGATCAAAAAACATATAAGCTGCAAGACCTGTCACAAAGGAGGTAACTAAAACACCACCTGTTGCTAAAATTAAAGACTCCGATGCTACAGCTCTAAACATACGTGCCGATGTTCGCATACCACCATCAAGCAAGATAACAGCTAGCATCAAATTAGCTATAAAAAAAGCGGACGAGTAATCGTTATAGACTATATTTAAAAATAAACCATCCTCACCTGTTAACATACCTATACCTAAAAAAATTAAAAGTATAGGTGTACCAAAAATAGTAGATAATTTACTTGATAATACAGCTATAGTTAATAGCATTCCTCCTATAAAGAATACATAATTTGCGTCAATATGTTCCATGTAAATCCTTTTTTATACTAAGTGTAGTCTCTTAATTTATATAGTATAACATGCAAGGTAAAAACAAACTTTAGTTAAAGTTTAAGTTATTTGTTAAACTTTTTTCCCTATAGCCTAAAAAAATGCTTTTTTCTATAAATTTACAAAAAGATTATATGGTAGTGATATTTTTTATCTTTTTAAAGCTTGTGTATATTCTTAAAAAAATAACTTATTTAAGTTAAAAAAAACACAAAGATAAAGATTTAATTTTATAAACTTTAAATTTAAATTCAAATAATTAACTTACATAAATTGATCATTTTAGTTAAAGTTTAGTAATAAAAACGCACCACTTTTGTGCGTTTTCTTATATAGTGCATTAATTTTTAACTATTGTTCTTCTTTAAAAAATATATGTTATTATGCAAGTCATGTAAGAAAACAAATTAGATATTTTTATCTAATTGAGTGCAAGAAGTTTAAAAAATAAAAAAAGAGGAATTACTATATGTGTTCTATATTTGGTATTCTTGACGTTAAAGAGCAAAGCGAAACTCTTCGCCGTACAGCTCTTGATTTATCAAGACGTCAAATTCATCGTGGTCCTGATTGGGAAGGTATTTATCAGGATAAAAATGCAATCATAGTTCATGAACGCTTATCAATTGTCGATCCATCTAATGGTGCACAACCTCTTTACAATAATAATCGCACTCACGTTTTAGCAGCAAATGGTGAAATTTACAATCATAAGCAATTAAAGAGCGAACTAAAGACTCCATATGAGTTCTCAACAGGTTCTGACTGTGAAGTTCTATTACCTCTATATGATGAGTTTAAAAAGACAGGTGAATTATTCTTAGATAGATTATTAGGCGATTTTGCTTTCTTAATCTATGATGCAGATGATGACGCATATTTCCTAGCACGTGATCACATGGGTATTGTTCCTATGTATGTAGGCTATGGTAAAGATGGTCAATTCTTTGTAGCATCTGAAATGAAAGCTTTAACACCTATTTGTGAAATCGTTAAAGAATTCCCAGCAGGCTCATACCTATACTCAAAACAAGATAAAGAATTCCATACCTACTACAAGAGAGATTGGATGGAATATGAGAACGTAAAAGATAACACTACATCTAAAGAAGAGCTAAAAGAAGCTTTAATGGATAGTGTTAAACGT
This sequence comes from Anaerobiospirillum sp., assembly GCA_029258325.1. Classification (GTDB taxonomy): domain Bacteria; phylum Pseudomonadota; class Gammaproteobacteria; order Enterobacterales; family Succinivibrionaceae; genus Anaerobiospirillum_A. Next base: position 2,075 of record JARHZF010000121.1, read on the forward strand.
CAACTTATGTGTGACGTACCTTATGGTGTTCTACTATCAGGTGGTCTTGACTCATCTGTTATCTCTGCAATTGCTAAATACTACTCACAAAATCGTGTAGAAGATGATGGCAAGACAGAAGCTTGGTTCCCACGTCTACACTCTTTTGCAATCGGTCTTAAAGATGCACCAGATCTAAAGAAAGCTCGTGTTGTTGCAGATTATCTAGGTACAGTTCACCATGAAATTAACTATACTGTACAAGAAGGTATTGATGCTCTTCGTGATGTTATCTATCACATTGAAACATACGATGTTACAACAATTCGTGCATCAACCCCTATGTTCTTAATGGCTCGTTACATTAAAGCTATGGGTATTAAGATGGTTCTATCTGGCGAAGGTTCAGATGAAATCTTTGGTGGTTACTTATACTTCCATAAGGCACCAAATGCACAAGAGTTCCATGAAGAGTTAGTAAGAAAACTATCACAACTTCACCTATATGATTGCTTACGTGCAAACAAGTCATTAATGGCTTGGGGTGTTGAAGGTCGTGTTCCATTCCTTGATAAGAAATTCTTAGACGTAGCAATGCGTATCAATCCACAAGATAAGATGTGCCCTGGTAAAGAGATTGAAAAGAAAGTTCTTCGTGAAGCTTTTGATGGTATGTTACCTGATGAAGTACTATGGAGACAAAAAGAACAATTCTCTGATGGTGTAGGTTACTCATGGATTGATGCTCTTCGTGATTATGCAGAAGAACAAGTATCAGATGAGAAGTTTGAGCAAAGAGCTTTAAGATTCCCTGTTAATACTCCTGTAACTAAAGAAGCTTATCTATATAGAGAAATCTTTGAAGATATCTTCAAATTACCATCAGCTGTTGTAACTGTTCCTTATGGTAAATCAGTTGCATGTTCAACAGAAACAGCTATTGCATGGGATGAAAAGTTCAAGAATATGGCAGATCCATCAGGCCGTGCTGTAACAGATATTCATGATGATGCTTACGAGCTAGGTCATAAGTTATAAAATAATATATAACTTTATAAATGCCTCATAATTTATTAAAATTATGGGGCTTTTTTTTAATATATTGTGATTACTATGGCTAAACTTGGTTTTATAAGACTTCCCTACTATCCTCAATTAAATGTTTTATTTGATGACAAGGTATCATCTTTTGTTCTTTCTATTTTATTATTTTGGAATGAAAGAGATGCAAATTCCCTTTTTATAAGAGAAATGCATACCTATCAAATAAAAGAACATACATTTTTTAATTTAGATAATATAAATAAAGCTCTTGATAATTTAATTGCTAAAAATTTTTTAGATGTAAAAAAGATAAGTAAAGCAGAGCTTAAAATCTTAAAAAAAGGTCCTAAGGCTACTGTTACAGACAAAGATAAAGAAATCTTTTTTACTACACTTAAAGTTAATATTAGAGTTTTACAAAAAGAGCTTAGTAAAAAAGGTATGTGTATTAGTAAAAAGCAATTACATCATAGTGCTGATGATGAATTTGATTTTTACGATATTATAAGAGAAGAAGCCCTCCCATCAGTGCAAATTTTACATGGCAAGATAAGTGATGAACTTTTTACAAAAAGTGCCTATTATGTTGCTAAAATTGCAACTGATATAGTAGCTCGTGATGATGATTTTAGTTTTAAAGTCTTTGCCCCTGGTTGGCGTATGCTCTTACAACCACCAGCTACTGCTCATGATATTGTAAGACGTTACCTTGCAAGCGAACAAAAGGCTATAGATTTATCTTTAGCTGATGGCAATATCTTTATTGCATCAGGTAATGAATATGGTACGCTTAAGCATATTATAAATCATAGAAAAAAAGATGATGATACTAAGGTTGTAGCTGCAGCTATTTTCCTCTCTGTTAAATCATTATCAGATGACATTTCCTATACATCAGATCTATCTTTAGATATCTTAAAAAGAGCTGTAGCTCTTTGCAAAGAAAGTTTAGATATAGATCTTTATCTTGATGACAAATTTATAAAGGATAAAGATTTAGATGAAAGTGAAGAAGCATCTTTACGCACAGAGCTTTCATCTTTTATAAAGATAAAATAATATGAAGAACCTTCTTATTTTTTTAATAAATACAGGCTCTGCAGATAGCATTACAAATGAAGATTGTTATAAATTTATAACTACATTTTTATCTGATAAGAATGTAGTAAAAATGAATATCTTCACCTCATTTCTTTTAAAAAACATTATTTTAAAGAAAAAAGCTCCCTCTATGCGTGAGCATTATGAAATGTATTGTAAAGATGGTATAAATCCCTATCATCTTTATTTTGACAATTTAACTACTGCTTTAAATAGTGAGAGTATAGAGTGTTTACAAGATAGATATAGTGAGATTAAGTTTATACATGTAAACTCATACTCAAAGCCTTATTGTCATGATTTAAGTAATGATAAGATTAAAGCTTTATTTAAAGATGATAAAGAGCTAGATACTTTAGTTATGCCTTTATATCCTCAATACTGTGGCAATACAGTTATGGCTAGTTTTTATGTACTAAAGAAGTCACTAGATGCTCTTAATATTTTTATAGATGAAAAGAGCTTAATTACATCTTATTTTAAAAACCCTATCTTTATAAATTACTATAAAGATAAGTTAAAGCCTTATGTTGATGATGGCTATCATATAGTATTTTCCTATCACTCTATGCTTTTATCCTATATAAAAAAAGGTGATATTTATGAAAAGGAGTGTTTAGAAAATACAAAGCTTTTTGTAGAAAGTCTTAATTTAAAAGAACAAGATTATACACATTGTTATCAATCAGCCTTTGGTCCTTATAAGTGGCTTACACCTTTATTAAATGCTGTCATTAATGATTTAAAGCAAAAAGGTGTTAAAAAGGTTGCTATTATTGCACCATCTTTTAGTCTTGATTGTTCTGAAAGCTTATATGAAATTGATATTGAAGCACGTGAACTCTTTTTACATGATAATAAAGATGCTTTATTTGCCTATATTCCATGTCTTAATGATAATGCTTTACATAAAGAACTGATTTATACTGAAGTTATAAAGAAGCTTAAATAGAAATAAAGCCACAGAAAGTGGCTTTATTTATTTACTCATCTAAAACATAAGATATTATATTAGGTATAGCACCATATCTACCTAGCAGATAAGACTTATTAATTTCATCTTTAGACTTTAAAGCAAAGGTAGCTAAAGAAAAGATCTTACTACTATAGTCTCTTTCTTTTTCTACAAAATAAATTTCATCTTCACGTACTAAATCTAAATTGAGATTTTGTACATTATGTGAACTTACAATAAACTGTGATAACCTACCTCTAGTTAAATAGTAGAAAAGCTTAATAAATTCTATACCTACTTTCACATGTAATTCTCTATCAAAGTCATCAATAATGATTACATAATCTTGCATTAAAACTTGCATAAGCAGAGCTAATCTTATAATCTTCTTGCTTCCTGATGATAATTCATGAAATGCAAATACAATATCATTTTGCTTAAAAAGAAGTTTAGAGGCACTAAAATTACCCTTTTTATTTTTAATCTCAATAATCTCATTACCACAATCAATAAAGCAAAATGCTCCATCTTCTTTTAACTTATTATTAAGATCATATAAAAAGTTAGGGTAGTCTTTTCTTAAAGATAACTTATATATTTCATCTAGATCTACTTTCTTTTTAGCTAGAGCATCAATACCTAGATTAAAACAAGCAATAAGATCTTCAAAGTTATTTTTCTTATTAAGAGGAATGATATTATGCTGTATGCAATTATTATCAAAAATAAGTAAATGCTCAAAAAAGTTTATAACATCATTAAAGGATGCATGTAGATTAAATCTTGCTATATCATTTAAAAATAGCTTATGTTTTTGCTCTTCATTTTCATAAAACTTTTTATAAAAGTTAAATATATCTTTGTTAGTATCTGCAAACTCTAAAGATGAGTAAATAGTAAAACTACCATCTGCAGTTTTATTTCTATTAAAGATACATTGTTCTTTATCTTCATCATATAGCCCATATAAAAACTCAGTTTCTATGCTTAAAGTTTTATAGGATATTGCAAAGCCATAGGAGTAAAAATGCTTATTTATATAAAAATCAAATTGAAAAAAGCATGCTTTATCTTTAAAGCTCTCATCGCCTCTAAAGTATTTTTTATAAAAGTCATAAAAGTTAATGCCATTTAAAGCAATGTTTTTAGCAAAGGCTATAGCTTTAATTAAATTAGACTTACCACTAGCATTAGCACCAAAGATAAAACCACCTTTTAAAAAGGCTTTATCATTACACATTACAATATGATCTTTATGTCTTTTTACTTTAGTTGCAAGCATACTAAAGTCTGTAATATCTTTAAATGACATAAAATTTTGAACAGAAAATCCAATAAGCATAAAAGCTCCTACATAAAGACAGTCTTTTTACATACATAATCTTATGTTTAATACCTATATCTTGTATAGTTTACACTTTTTAATTTTATTTTTATATTAAAAATTAAGAAGTTATTTTATTTGTTTCTTTATTTATGTAGTACTTATGATTTTTTGTGTCATTACTTAAAACAGTTCTTTATTATGTAAAAACAATATAAATTTCAAATGAACTCTTATGTTATGCAAAAACAACAAAGCCACCTAAGAAAGTGGCTTTGATATTTTGTTTATTTAAGCTTATTTATAAGAGTAAATACACATTCATTTAACTTATCAATCTTATTTTCAAGATCTTTATTTCTTTTTTCTAAATCTTTATACAGTTCATTTTGTGTAATTAGTTCTTTCTTTTTATCATTAACATCTTTTGTAAGCATACTTATAGTTGCCTCATGTTGTTTAATTATTTCTTTTAACTTATTTATTTCATCATCTTTCTTATAATGATCTTTTAAATCATCATCTTTATCTTTATTAGCTTGTATATTGCTAAAATCAAGGGGTTGCATATATTCTTTTATATTGTCATAAGAAATAGTTGGTATTTCTTCATTACTTTTCTTAACTTCATCTTTTGATGTATTTATAACATCTTCATTATCTTGTGACTCTTCCATAAAAAGATAGCCTATAAAGAATAAATTTACTAAAGGAATTAT
>JARHZF010000007.1 GCA_029258325.1 Anaerobiospirillum sp.
GCACTATAATACTTCTTATCCTCAATTTGCTTAAGTCCTATTTTTGCACTTTTCTCTAAGTCTTTTTCTGTATCTGCATATTTAAACTCAAAGATAAAGCCTCTATCATTAGTATTGTATGGAAGCATAAGTAAATCATAATAACCATTACCACTTTCTTTATCAGAGTCTATGTTATATCTATTCTTTAATATTGATACAAATCCTAATATTAATGCATGATATGTACACTCTAACCCTTGTAATACCCTATTACTTACACTTTCCTCAATGAAAGTTTCACAAAACTTTGTAAATTGTTCTATATCATTAGCTAAAATAGCTTCATATACATTTTGTGAAGTTTTTATGCTTTTGAAAATATGTGTAACAATTTGTGATCTAAAATCCTTATAAACTTCCCTATTTGGAATTTTAAGATTATAAAAAACATAATCATATTCATCGACAATAACATCTTTGCTTTTATCTAAGGTTAAATAACCTGCACAGAATAAAAGACCCCAGATCTCCTCTATACTCATCTGCTCTTTAAGTGTTGATTTTGCTTCTATTGACTTTATAACAGATCCTCCTTTTAAAAGAGTTTGTAGATCTTTTAAAATATTAATATCTGCTTTAAGCAATAAATCTTTTATAACATAATTATCTGATGTATTTACCCAATAGGAAATAAGTTCTCTCTCTTTTAAATATGTAGTAATACTATATGGATTATAAATATCTTTTGTTCCACATATATAACCATCATAATAATCTTTTACAGCATCTAAATTCTCTTCTAAATTATACTTTTTAAGTACATCTTTAACTTCATCCTCTGTAAAGCCAAAGTATTCTTCAAAAGATGTCTTTAAAAAATTATATTCATATAGATTATTTAAACCTGAAAATATATTTGTTTGAGATAGTCTTACAATACCAACAACTACAGCAAATTGAAGATAGTCATTACCTTTTAAAAGATGACTATAAAATTGACTTAATAATTCTACAGCATCATCATAGTAACCATATTTATAAGCTTTAACTAAAGGAGCATCATACTCATCAATTAAAACTACAACTTTTTGACCATAGAATTTAGATATAGAACTACATAAGACATCAAGAGCTAAAGGTATATCAATAGCATCACTGTTCATAATTTTATTATAGGCATTCTTTTTATTTATAGATAATATATCACCTTCAAGAACTTTCTCAAAATCTAAAAATAAACGATAAATTTTATTATTTAAATTCCTTTCTAACTTTTCATAAGTATTACCTAAATCTTTCATATCTAGATAAATAACAGGATATTTACCCATTTCACTAAAGTATGGTGATTTTTCTATCTTTAAACCTTTAAATAGCTCTTTATTTTCAGTAGCACCTTCTATATCAAAGAAATACTTAAGCATTGATAAAGTTAAGCTCTTACCAAAACGGC
>JARHZF010000050.1 GCA_029258325.1 Anaerobiospirillum sp.
AAAAGTTTTAAAGAAAGTTCGGATTTTTTAATCAATAATAAAAGTTCATACTATGGTTTTATTGATTGCGAATTACCTTTAATAGATAGTTCTTTAAAAGATCATAATAGTCGTAATAATAGAGTTTTATTAAAGGCTTTATTACAAATAGAAAAAGAAGTTTTATCGGCTATTAAAAAATATGGCAAAGATAGAGTAGGTATTATTTTAGGTAGTACTACATCTGGTATTGATGAAGGTGAAAAATACTATACTTCTTGTATAAATAACACAGAATATAAAGATTGGACCTATATATTGCAAGAGGTAGGAGATCCTAGTGTTTTTTTAAGTAAGTATCTAAATTTAGATGGTATTTCTTATACTATATCTACAGCATGTTCCTCAAGTGCAAGAGCTATTATTAGTGGTAAAAATTTAATAGAAAATAATATATTAGATGCTGTAATAGTAGGTGGTGCTGATACCTTAAGTAAGATGCCTATAAATGGATTTAATAGTTTAGAGTCATTATCGAATGATATTTGTCGACCTTTTTCTAAATATAGAAAAGGTATAAATATTGGAGAAGCATCAGGTCTTATGCTTCTTGAAAGAGATAGTTCTGATCTTTGTATAAAAGGATTTGGACAAAGTAGTGATGGTTATCATATTTCAGCTCCACATCCAGAAGGTTTAGGTGCAAAAGATTGTATATTACAAGCTTTAGCTGTGTCTAATTTAAATCCTGAGGATATTGGTTATATAAACCTTCATGGTACAGCTACTATTTTAAATGATAAAGTAGAACAAAATGTTATTTATGATATTTTTAAAAATAAAGTTCCTTGTAGCTCAATTAAATATCTTTTAGGTCATACATTAGGAGCTGCTGGTATTTGTGAAGCTATTATTAGTGCTTTAATCTTACAAAGAGACCTAAGTCTTCCACCTCAAAATATAGTTAAAGAAGATATAGATGAATCTTTTAATGATTTTGGCTTAGTTTTACAAAAAGGCTTAAAGCTTAAGAAAAAGACTATAATGTCAAACTCTTTTGCTTTTGGTGGTAATAATGTATCAATTATATTTTCAAAGGAGGAGTAATGTATAAAAAAGCAATAGAATATTTACCACATAAATCACCAATGGTGTTTTTAGAAGATGTTTTTGATGTTCAAGAAAATAGTTGTTTATGTGGTGTTAACATAAATGATAGAGGAATATTAAAACCTTTTTATGAAGACTCTACTTTAGATACTTTATTTGGTATTGAAATGATGGCTCAATGTGTAGGTGTATGGGCAGGTTATTATCAAAATATCGATAAAAGTCAAATAAAGTTAGGTATGTTAATAGGTATTAATAATATTGCTATAAATAAATCTTATTTTGAAAATGAAATTTACCATAAAGTATTTGCAAAGTTAGTTATGATAGAAAACTCTTTTGCTTGTTTTGATTGTTTAATAGAAGCAAAAGATGAAGTTCTTATGAAAGCAACTATAAATTCTTTTCAAATTGATACAAAAGAACAATTAGAGGCTATATGAGAAAGGTTTTAATTACTGGTGCAAGTAAAGGTATAGGTAGAGCTTGTGCCATTGCTCTTGCTAAAAATTTCTATACTGTTATTCATTATAATAAAGATGAAAATGGTGCTCAAAGTACTTTAGATGAAGTAATTTCAAATGGAGGTTCTGGTGAGATTATAAGTTTTGATGTAAGAGATCATGATATTGTAAAAGAAAAGTTAGAAACTTATATTCAAGATAAAGGTTCTTTTTATGGTTTAGTTGTAAATGCAGGTATTACTCGTGATACTGCTTTCCCAATGATGACAAAAGATGATTGGAATGCTGTTATAGATACTGATTTATCTGGTTTTTATAATGTTGTAAATCCTTGTATTATGCCTATGATAAGTAAGAGAGAAGGTGGTAGAATTATTACTATTTCTTCAGTATCTGGCATTATGGGAAATAGAGGTCAAGTAAATTATTCAGCAGCAAAAGCTGGATTAATTGGAGCTACAAAAGCATTAGCTATAGAGTTAGCTAAAAGAAAGATTACAGTAAATTGTGTTGCTCCTGGTTTAATAAAAACAGATATGACAGATTTACCAGAACATGTTGTAAAAGCTGCTTTAGATATGATTCCAATGCAAAGAATGGGTGATGTAAAAGAAGTTGCAGCAGCTGTTAAGTTTCTAATGTCAGATGAAGCTTCATATATTACAAGAACTGTTTTATCTGTGAATGGAGGTATGGTATGAGACGTGTAGTTGTAACAGGTATGGCAGGTATTACAGCACTAGGTGATACATGGATTGATATTAAAGATAAACTAGTAAAAAAAGAAAATGCTGTTATTTATATGCCAGAGTGGGAGCAATATAAAGGTTTAAATACACATCTTGCAGCACCTATCTTAGATTTTAATTTACCTAAAGATGTCTACAATAGAAAAAAGATAAGATCTATGGGACGTGTTTCTTTATTATCAGTAAGAGCAACAGAGTTTGCTCTTGAGAAAGCAGGTCTTATAGATGATGAAGATTTAAAAAATGGTAAAACAGGTATTGCTTATGGATCATCAACAGGAACTGTGGATTCTGTGCGTGACTTTGGTTATATGATATTAGAAAAGGATACTGGCAATATTACTGGCAATACTTATGTAAAGATGATGCCTCATACTACAAGTGTAAATATTGCTATATTCTTTGGAGTAACTGGTAGACTTATTACTACTTCAACAGCTTGTACCTCAGGAAGTCAAGCTATAGGTTATGCTTATGAAGCTATTTTGCATGGACAACAAGATATCATGATAGCAGGTGGTGCTGAAGAACTATCACCAACAGAGGCTGCTGTATTTGATACATTATTTGCAACAAGTTGTAAGAATGATACACCTAAATTAACTCCAAGTCCTTATGATAGAGATAGAGATGGTTTAGTTATAGGTGAAGGTGCTTGTACTTTGATTTTAGAGGAATACAATCATGCAAAAGCAAGAGGTGCAAATATTTTAGCTGAGATTGTGGGTTTTGCTTCTAATTGTGATGCTTCACATATAACGCAACCTAATGGTACAACAATGCAAATATGTATAGAAAGCTCTTTAAAAAATGCAAACTTAGATGCAAGTAATATAGGTTATATAAGTGCACATGGTACTGCAACAGATAAAGGTGATGTTGAGGAGAGTAATGCAACTTATAGAGTCTTTGGTAATAATACACCTATTTCTTCATTAAAGAGTTATTTTGGACATACTTTAGGTGCTTGTGGATCTCTTGAGGCTTGGTTAAGTATAGAGATGATGAATGAAAATTGGTTTGCACCTACTATTAATTTAAATAATATAGATCCTCTTTGTGGTGATTTAGATTACATTAGGGATAATATTAGAAAAATTGATTGTGAGTTTATTCAAAGTAATAATTTTGCTTTTGGTGGAATTAATACCTCACTTATCTTTAAGAGAGTATAAATAAAGCTAAAAAAGTTTTATAAATCACTACCTTTAACTTATGTATTTTAATTTGTAGTTTTTATATATTTATGTAAGTAAAGGTAGTTTTCTTTATGAAATAAGATATCTTAAGGATAACTTTAAATTATCTAGATACATCTAAGCTTATATTAAATATCTAGTGATTAGGTTTAGATAAGATCTTATCTTTCATATAAGATATAGTTTCAAGAGCTTTAAAAATTTTTTTAACTTTAAATGCAGTGTAAAAATTAGGATAAAAGAGTTCATTATTAGACTTATTTTTATCTGTTATAATCCACATTTCAGCATTAAAAAATTTTCTATAGTTATTTATTTTAGTGATTATATTATTAATAGATATAGTTTCATCTTCATAAGTTTTTATAACATCATCAAGAAAGTAAACTATGTGAATATTATTGATACTATAAATCTTGTATTTTTCTAAAGTTTTATAAAAAAAAACAGTCAAAACTTTATGTCCTGACTGCTTTTTATTTAAATTTTTTATTAATTAAAACCAATTAAATATATTTAGTTTTGACCAAATACTAGTTTTCTTTTGTTTTGGTTCTTCTAATTTAACATCTTCAGCTACATATTTTGAATTAGTAGATTCTGCTAAAACACGTCTTGTATTTTCAGCAGGTTCATGTAGATTTAATTTATCATATGCCTTAGCCATTAGCTTTAAAGATGGATTTAAAGATGGTGTGCCTCTATATGAGTAAAGAACATTTTGACAATGGCGAATAGATGAAAGATACGCACCTCTTTCAAAATAGTACTCTGCTATCTTTAATTCTCTTTCAGCTAATTGTTGCTTAATAAAGATCATACGTTGACGAGCATCAGCAACATATTGAGAATTTGGATATGTTTCAATTAAACCTTTAAAGATTTTAAATGCTTCATAGTAATTAGTAGGATCTTTTTGAGATCTATTAAGACCTATGAACTCTTGAATCATATCAGATCTTTTTTGTATTTCATTTAAACCCTTCATATAAATAACATAATCAGTATTTGGAGATGTAGGGCTTAGACGTAAAAATCTATTAATTTGAGCCGATGTTAAATCACTTTCTCTGCTCTTATAATATACATATATAAGATCTAATTGTACTTGTTCTGCAAGATCCCCGAAAGGATAACGTGAGTCAATTGCCTCAAGATATTGTTTAGCTTGAGTATAATCACCTGATAACATTGCACTTTGTGCAGTCTTATATAGGTTTTGAGGGGATACATCAGGAACTTCATCTTTGTTATAATTTGATGAAGAGCAAGCTGTTGTAGCAATAGCTATACAAAGTGCTAGAGGTGCTACTATCTTATACATTCGTTTTGCTCCAATTATTTATATTTTTGTGCTATTTTACATGAAATAAAGAATAGTTAAAAATTAAAAAAGGATTTATTTATAAATGAGTGATTCACTTAATCTTATTGTACCTGATAATTTACATGGATCAAGACTTGATGCTACATTAGGTGCACTTATTAATACACATTCAAGAAGTACTTTAAAAACTTTTATTACAGATGGTTTTGTAAAGGTTGATAATGAGGTTATAACAAAAGCTAGTTTTAAAGTATCTTATGGTCAAACAATAGAGATAAATTTACCAGAACTTGAAGATACAGATGTAGAGCCACAAAATTTACCACTTGATGTTATTTATCAAGATGATGATGTTTTAGTTATAAATAAACCTATAAATTTTGTAGTGCATCCAGGTGCTGGTGTTAAAGATGGTACTGTGATGAATGCTGTTTTATATCACTATCCACAAACAAGTACCTTACCAAGAGCAGGTATTGTGCATAGACTTGATAAAGATACATCAGGTCTTATGGTAATAGCTTTATCTCAAAAAGCCCAAATTTTATTAGTAAGAGCTATTAGTAAGCATCATGTTGTACGTGAATATGAAGCTATTGCAGAGGGTTTAATTACAGCAGGTGGTACTATTGATTCACCAATATCACGTGATCCACATAATAGAACAAAGATGGCTATTGCACCTGAGGGTATTGGTCGTGATGCTGTTACTCATTTTAGAGTGATGGAACAATACAGAGCTCATACACGTGTAAGATTACGTCTTGAAACAGGAAGAACGCATCAAATTCGTGTACATATGGCAAGTATACATCATCCTCTTTTAGGTGATCCTCAATATGGTGGTAGACGTATTAAGCATTTAGCACGTGCAAGTGAAGCTTTAGATAGTGCTTTAAAGAATTATAATCATCAAGCATTACATGCTGTACATATTGAATTTGATCATCCTATAACTAAAGAAAGTTTAGCTTTTGATTGTCCTTTACCTCAAGATATGCAAAATATGATTGAGTTATTAAAAGAGGATTTTAAGGTCAATGGATAATTGTATTAAAGAAATAAAAATCTTTAACTCAAATGTCAAAGCCTTTTATTCAACTAGAAATGGCGGTTTTTCAAAAGAACCTTATTCTAGTTTAAATTTAGGTTTACATGTAGGAGATGATAAAGATAATGTCCTTTTAAATAGAAAAAAGGTAAAAGAATATTTTTCTAATAAAGATATTGTCTATATGGATCAAATACATTCAAGTAATGTTACATATATTGATAAATATAGTGATGTTATTTTAAAAACTGATGCTTTAATTACAGATAAAAAAGATTTAGTTTTAGCAGTAATGACAGCAGATTGTTTACCTTTACTCTTAGCATCTGATAATTATGTAGCAGCTATACACTGTGGTTGGAGAGGCGTAGCTTTAGGCATAATAGAAAATGTATGTAAATTTTTAAAAGATAAAAATGAAAATTTAGATAAAGCCAAAGCTTTTTTAGGACCATGTATAGGACCTGACTCTTTTGAAGTAGGTATAGATGTTCTAAATACATTTAAAGATTTAGATAATACATATGAAGATGCTTTTTTAAAGAAAGATATAAAAGATAAATATTTATGTAATCTTCCTCTTATATGTAATTACATTTTAAAAAGAGAGGGCATCTTTAATATTTATAATAGTGAATTAGATACTTTTAAATTAAAAGATAGCTTTTTCTCGTATAGGCGTGATAAAGACACAGGAAGGATGGCATCTTTTATATATTTAGATAAATAAAAATTTAAAAAAGCCTAATATAGCTTCTCTAAGCCAATATTAGGTTTTTTTATATAAATTAAAAAAATATTAATAAAAAAGACTTTAAAAATTTTTAAATGACCCCATGTATCTATTGTAAACAGAGAAAATCGAAAAAATTGAGGTTATATATATAAAATGAAATTAGATAGATTTACAGCAAAATTTCAAGAAGCACTATCAGACGCACAATCTTTAGCAGTAGGACATGATAATCAGTTTATAGAACCAGTACATATAATGGCAGCTTTAATAAACCAAGAAGATGGTTCTGTACGCCCACTTCTTGCTTTAGCAGGATCTGATCCTCAAGCTGTAAAGATTTTAGTAGATGAGGCTTTATCAAATCTTCCACAAGTAAAAGGTAATAGTGGAGATATTAGACTATCATCTCAAACAGGAAGAATTTTAAATCTTTGTGACAAGAATGCTCAACAAAGAAAAGACGCTTTTATTTCATCTGAAATTTTCGTAATAAGTGCTATGGAAATTGAAGGTGATTTAAAGAGAATACTAGAACGTTGTAATGTTACAAAAGATAAATTAGAAAAATCTTTTGAAACAATAAGAGCAGGTAAAGCAGTAGATAATCAAGATGCAGAGAATAATCGTGCTGCTTTAAAGAAATATACTATTGATTTAACTGAAAAAGCAGAATCAGGTAAGCTTGATCCTGTTATTGGTAGAGATGATGAAATTAGACGTACAATGCAAGTATTGCAAAGACGTACTAAGAATAATCCTGTATTAATTGGTGAGCCTGGTGTTGGTAAGACAGCTATTGCAGAGGGTCTTGCTCAAAGAATAGTTAAAGGTGAAGTACCAGAGGGTTTAAAGAATAAGAGAGTTTTATCTTTAGATTTAGGTGCTCTAATTGCTGGTGCTAAATATCGTGGTGAATTTGAGGAAAGATTAAAATCAGTATTAAATGAGTTAGCTAAGGAAGAAGGAAAGGTTATCTTATTTATTGATGAAATTCACACCATGGTAGGAGCAGGTAAGTCAGAGGGCTCTATGGATGCTGGTAATATGTTAAAGCCAGCTCTAGCAAGAGGTGAATTACACTGTGTTGGTGCAACAACATTAGATGAATATAGACTATATATTGAAAAAGATGCAGCTTTAGAGAGACGTTTCCAAAAAGTTTTTGTAGACGAGCCATCTGTTGAAAATACAATTGCAATTTTACGTGGTTTAAAAGAACGTTATGAGATTCACCATCATGTTCAAATAACAGACCCTGCAATTGTAGCAGCTGCAACTTTATCAAATAGATATATTACAGATAGACAATTACCAGATAAGGCAATTGACTTAATTGATGAGGCTGCTGCAAGCATTAGATTACAAATTGACTCAAAGCCAGAGCCTTTAGATAGACTAGATCATAGAATTATTCAATTAAAGATGGAAAGACAAGCTGTAGCTAAAGAGACAGATGATGCATCTTTAAGAAGACTTGAAGATTTAGATAATGATATTAAAGAGGCAGAAGCTAAGTATGCTCGTTTAGAGTCAAAATGGTCTCAAGAGAAATTAGTGCTTGAGGGAACTCAAAAGTTTAAAGTTGAGCTAGATAAAGCAAGACATGATTTTGATGTAGCAAAAAGAAATGGTGATCTTGCTAAGATGAGTGAACTTCAATATGGTGTAATTCCTACTTTAGAGAAGAAGATTGCATCAGTTGGAGAGATAAAAACTACATCAGAGCTTGTAAAGCATAAAGTAACAGATGCTGAAATTGCAGAGGTTGTATCTCGTGCTACAGGTATTCCTGTTGCTAAGATGTTAGAGGGTGAGCGTGAAAAACTTCTTCATATGGAAGATGTTTTACACAAGAGAGTTATAGGTCAAAATGAAGCTGTTGAGGCAATAGCTGATGCTATTAGACGTTCACGTGCAGGATTAAGTGATCCAAATAGACCTATAGGTTCATTTATGTTCTTAGGACCAACTGGTGTTGGTAAAACTGAGCTATGTAAGACATTAGCAGAGTTTATGTTCGATACTCAAAAAGCTATGGTTAGAATAGATATGTCTGAGTTTATGGAAAAATACTCTGTGTCAAGATTAGTTGGTGCACCTCCAGGCTATGTTGGTTATGAGCAAGGTGGTTATTTAACAGAGGCTGTAAGAAGACGTCCTTATTCTGTAATCTTATTAGATGAGATAGAGAAAGCACATCCAGATGTTTTCAATATCCTACTACAAGTTTTAGATGATGGTCGTTTAACAGATGGTCAAGGTAGAACTGTTGATTTTAAGAATACTATAATCATTATGACATCAAATCTAGGATCACAAATGATTCAAGATGAAAATGGGGTGAGCGATTATAATACAATTAAAGAAAAGTTATTAGGTATCTTACAACAACATTTTAAACCTGAATTTTTAAACCGTGTTGATGAGACAGTGGTATTCCATCCTCTATCTCATGACAATATTAAACAAATTGCTAAGATTCAATTAAATTCATTAATAAAGAGAATTGCTGCAAATGGTTTAGATGTTGAAGTACCAGATAGTTTATTTGATAAAGTGGCTGATATTGGTTTTGATCCTATATATGGTGCAAGACCATTAAAGAGAGCAATACAAAATGCTATTGAAGATCCTCTATCAAAGATGATTTTATCTGGAGAAATTCAACCTAATATTTCTTATGTAATAGAATTTAATGATGAAGGACAATTAGTCTGTCATAAGAAATAAATTAAGATAAATCTATAAAAATAGCATGGTTTTGCAACCATGCTATTTTTTTATTTAAATATCAATATATTATAAAAAATATCAAAAAATTTTAAAAAATATTGTTGACACTTTTTTTAAAAGGTCTATAATGTGACCTCACTTAAGGCAAGCACTTAAGAAGTTCTTTAAAAATCAGTACAGACAATCTGTGTGGGCCCTCAAAGATGAGGGTTTTAAAAATGCAAAGTATAAGAAGCTACTTG
>JARHZF010000011.1 GCA_029258325.1 Anaerobiospirillum sp.
CAAATTATTCAACAAGCATCTCAATCTATATTAACCCAAGCAAATCAAAAGCCACAGATTGCTTTAGCTTTACTTGGTAGATAAGAGCTTTATAAAAAACGAATTTTAGATTTTCTCTCCTGAGTAGAAATACTCGTTTTTTAGGGTGTCGTAAGATGCCCTTTTTTTTAACTTTAAGTTCATGTTTTTTATTAAAAACACTATGTTTTCTTATGTATAAACAATGTAAATATCACATACACTATAACTTTTACATTAATACCCTATTGTTGTAAAAGCTCATAGTAAATGTAGTAATTTTGATATTTTATTTGTACCATTTGTTAGTAATTATATTAAATTAGACAATTTAGATATCCAACTTGTACCATTTGAGTTTAAATGAACTTTTACACTTTTATTCTTTATTTACACTAATTCTTTTTTAAAAGTTTATAAAATATAACTAGTTTTTTTACTTTAAATTAAAAAATATAAATTCTAAATACCTTTGCTACTTATGAAAGTATTTTTTTATTAACATAATCAATATTAAAACTGTTAAAATATTACGTTGCTTTAAAAATTCTTAATTTTAAAGTACGTTTTTTTAATATTTGTAATTAGGGATATTTATGTTAGACAAATCTTATACACTAGACGCACTAAAAGGAATAGCCTCAAACCTCCCTTTTGAAATTAAACAAAATATCACACTACTTAAACATAAATTAAATACAAATGAATTTTTAGATATATCTTTTTTAAAATTGCTAAAAGCATTTGTACTTGATATATCTTGCCTTAAAAACAAAGAAGATTTAATTGAGGCTTATAAGTTTGTCTACGACAAATTATGTCAGGAAGAAATTCAAATAATACCAATGCTTATTCCTGATGATATCAGTTTAGAAACAGAACTAATGCTTATACCTTATTTAGATATAACAGTAGATCCATCTATATCGCAGGCAAAAGAAATTGGTTATAAAAGGAATATTACTGAACGTGATTTAAGAATATTAAAAGAAGCTAAAGATAAAATGTCTTTTTATAATAATTTTGTTGATGTTCTTAAAAATATAGAATTTGTTTTAAATAACCATAATCTAAATTTAGCTCAACAAGAATATCTACTGTCTTTATTAGCAGATAGTAATCTATCTAATAACACAATAAAGTTATTTAAAAATTGGATTAATTTTATAGATAAAAATGGATCTTATCCTCCATATTATAAAGATATAAACTCTTTAGAGAGTAAGCTATCTGATAAAGATTTAGTTATATCTATACTTGCAAAAATTTACAAGTACAAGGGTTATGTAGCACCTTTAGTTTATGATAATTATATTACAAGAACTATTGCCTCTATCTTTAATGTACAAATATTGGATAAAACACCTGTAAAAAAGAAAGAAAAAACAAATGCAGATTTTTTTACTTATGAGTCTTTATATCAAAATAAACCTTTTTTATATAAAACAAACGATAACTATAATGCAAAAGATATGTCTTTTAATAAAGCTATCAAGAAACAAAATTTACCATTAAGTCTAGTAGAATTTTTAGATAACAATATAGAGCATGATAAAGATAAAAATATCTTTGATCCAACTTTAGTTAAAGTTATAGAAGATACAAAAATGACATTCCTACAAACAAAAAATAGCAATGCTCCTTTTTATATCTATACATGTGATGAAACAACAGCATTTAATAATATTGTTTATAGACATTCCAATAAAAATGTACTTGGCAATATCTTTGCCTCTAATATTTATTTAAATTTATTCAATAAACTTAGAAATAAAACATATTTTCTAAAAAGAATAAATAATAAAATGTTTAATTTTTCTCCTTCACCATATACAAAAATATTATTTGAACTTATAGATTTGACAGTTTTAGTTAATGATATACAGTATAAATTTAACAATATGGATTTATTAAATAAATTTATACCATATATCTCTATCTTATTATCTAATGATTTACATTACTATTTCTCAATAGTTTACACTATTGCTAAAAAACAAGATTTTAAATTTTCACAAGATAAGGATGTGCTTTTTTATCTTCTCATATTTCTTTTTGTTCATATGTTTATTGAGAATGATAAGGCATTAAAAAAAGAAATTAATTACTCAAGACGTAAAGATCAAATCTTAAGAGCTATTTTGTTTTCTATAAAAAATACTAATAACTTCTATAAGTTTTTTAAGCCTATTTTAACACCTATGCTTAATATGCTTAGTAACATAAAAATGCAAGGCAATTATATAAGTTACTTAAGAAATGGTGCTACTCATAGTGAGTTTAGTTTTAATAAAACAAAAACTAGTCTTTTTAAAAAATTACAAAAAGATATACCTCTTTTAACCTATTATCTTGAGTATGAGTTAAAAAATAATGTAACTTATCTTAATAAAGATAAAGCCTCTAATTTAAATTGTTTATTTAGTGATTATATTACTAACAATTTATCTAACTTAGAACAAAAAGAGAGTATAAAAAAATACCTCTTTCTTACAATGCTTTATAGTGATAGTATTGATGAGATTAAATCTGTCTTAAATATTATGGATTATATCTATAATAAAGATGATAGTATTCCTCTACAAGATATTTATTTAAAATATGATTCAAAATTTATAAAAAGAGTATATTTAAATCAAAAAACCTTATTTGAGGCTAATTATCTTACAGTTCCTCTTAACTTTACTGCAAATAATTTTTTTGAGGTTAATACTATATTTTCTTTATTGCATTTTGATAAACGTGATGTCGTTTTAGATAAAGAGCTATATAAAAATATATCTATATTATCTTATATACTTGCTATAATGACTAAACCTTGTCTTAAAGAAATTTGTAATAAAGATTTAATTAAAAATTTTATAGATACAATATCTTCTAATAAAGATTTAAATGCAAATCTTTATACACATTATTGTAATTCACTTGTAAAGTTATTATTAGGTGCTAAACTTCGTTATGTAACTTACTATCCTGCTTTAAAAAGTCATATAAATCACTTTTTATCTATATGTTGTCCTGATATTTATTCATATAAAGAATTTTACTTTATTTATCTAGATGATACGATTAAAACTTTAGATAAATTCACTAATTATATATTACAAAGTTATTTAGAAGATAAGTTAAGTCTAGTTAATCTTCTTTCTTTTTACATAACTTTAAAAGAGTTAAATCATAATTTATTTTTAAATTATACAGATGCAAATGTTAATCTATCTTCACTTCTACCTTCATATATTCCTGAAAAACAAAAAGACTCTAAAATAGATTATAAAGAGTCTTGTAATATAAATGATAATACTATTAAAAACTTTAATAAGTTTATTATAAAAAATATCAAGGAACTTGATGAAAAAGATATCTATAACTATGCATTTGATATAGTCCATAATGATATAGACTATATGTCATCTTGTATAGAAAATTCTTTTGAAGATTATGAAGAGATTCAATCTTGTCTTTATAAGATATTGCAAGATATACAAAAGCAAGTTACACCTAAAAAATCTGTAAATAAAAAACAAAAAAATAGTGCTGCACAAGTTAAAGAAAAGAAAAAGCCTCTTGCTCTTGATTTTTCTTTAATTTCACAAAAACAACAAGAAACATCTGAAATTCAGGATGTTATTGGTATTATTAAAGATGAAAATGAACATCTAGGTGATAGCATATTTTTAACAAAATTAGATGAAAATGAGCATATAACTCATAGTGATGAGGCAAAACAAAATGGTCTTGAACCTAAAGTACAAGCTCTTTTAGACTTTATTATTAGTAAAAACTCTGAAACTATTGATTTAAATGAGTTTAAAACAATAGCACTTGAAAATAAGTTCTTATCTCACTATGCCCCTATTGAAATGATCAATGATTATTTTTATGAGCAAAAAGAAGATATGTTACTTGATCTAGATGAAGAAAATTCTATTATCTATGTGACACTAGAACTTCTTAAGTGAGCTTAAAATAGTTTTTATATAAGGTATCAAAGATCTATTTTTTAAAATATAATCTTTGATACTTTTTAAGTCATATATATAAGATAGTGTTGTTTTCAATATCTCTATTCATATATAAAAATCCCTAATAGCAAGATGGTCTATTAGGGATTACTATTAAGGAGAATATTAAAAATACTAGTAAATCTTATTTATTATCTTTTATAAAATCCTTATAAAGTAGATAGTAAACAGATGCAGACCAACTGAAGTTAGAACAATGTAAACCATCACCATTTAAAGGATTATAGTTTTCACGTATAGTACCATCACCTAAAAGACCCTCTGCATTATCAAAAAGCTTATATGCCATCTCTTTAGCTTCTTTACTATAACCATAGTTATCAAGACCTACTACACCAAAATATGCTTGATCAAGCCATACAGGTCCTCTCCAATATGCTGTAGGAGCAAATTTACTATTGTCCTTTGCAGCTGTTGGGAATGGCATAAAGGTATTCATAACATTTGGATCTAATATATTCTTAACAACAGCATCTGCTTTATCCTTATCAGCTACATTTGCAAAAAGTGGAATAAAGCCCTCTGTACCCTTACCTCTATTTACTAATAGACGTCTATTACCCTTATCATCAAATTGTAAATCATAGTAATAGCCACTTTCCTTATCAAACATATTTTCATTTATATATGTCTTTAAGGTTAAAGCTTCTTTTTCATATTTTTCTTTATCTGCATCCTTGCCTAAAATATCTGCCATTTGAGCTAGATACATCTTTTCTTGATATAAATATGAATTTAAGTCAACAGACTCTTGATTTATAGAGTAACCTACTAATTTTCCATCTTTATCTTTATTTGAAAGTACATGAACACCAATGTCATCGCCCTCTCCCTCTACATCAAAGCGAACAGCATTGTCCATACCAGACTCCCATGCTGCAGCTAAAATGATTTCTTCAGGTCTATCATTAAATACATGCACCATACCACCAAATTCTGCTACACCATTTTTATCATGGTCACGATTTGTGTACCACCAATTATGATATTGCACAAGCTTTGAATACATTTCATTTAAGAAGTCTTTATCATTAGTAGCTTTATAAACTTCAAATACAGCCCATGAAGCTAGAGGTGGTTTTGAATTTCTCTCATTCCAATTACCACCATCACCTGCTCTTAGTGCATCCTTATTGTAGAAAATAGCATCTATAATAGCACCACTATCTTGTGCTCTTAAACTATCATCTTTTGTAATTTGATAGTCAAATAATGCTCTTATATTGTCTTTTGCAAGATCAGGATTAAAGTTTACAGTAGCAACAGCTTGTTTCCATGAATCCCATGCCCAAAAACCATTAAACCATTTATAACTTACAGATGGAGTTATACCATCATGTAAAAGAGCACCTGCTTTTGATCTCCAATTTGACATTAAAGTCTCAATAGCTTTTACTGATACTTTTGAATATTTATCTTGTGTATCTTGTACAGATCTAGTTAGGTATGAACTCCAACGTTCTTTATTATCTGCAAAATACTTATCTGCATCTTTAAATACATCAGCTGCTAAAAGTTGCTCTTTATTGTACTCATCTAAAGTAAAAGTAAATGATTCGAGCATATAGTGATCATATGAACTATCTTTTTCAATTAAAGTTGTTGATAGTTGTGACTTATAGGTGTTTTTATTAATAGTTGTTACAACATCCTTAGCATGCTTAATTGCAAATTTAGCATCATTACTTATTAGATAATCCCATACATCACGGCGTTGTGCAAATTGCACATTAACACCATCCTTTGTACCTACAAGTTTATTATTTAATTTAGTAGTTAGATATTTGTTTTGTTTTGCATTATATTTTTGATACTCATTATACATAGTACCTGTAAAGCTAATATCTAAAAGTAAATCATTACCACTTGTATTTACAATATTAGCTTTAATTAAAGCAGATCTATTACTTACAAAGATTAATGAGTAATTTAAGGTAAAGTCATCTAAGATATATTGTTGTGTAAGTTTACCAGGTAGATACTCAAATTTTGTTTTTGCTGTCTTTAAATCATAAATACTATTAGTCTTAGTATTTTTAATTTCAATTTTATTAAAGACATCTGATAAATTTTGAGCATATTCTTCTGCTATATAAAAAGGACCTGCAAAACCACCATATAAATTTTCTGAATTTGGTTGATAATATCCATGCCATGCACCTAAATCTACAAAAGCATTTATATAATTAGTACCATCTTTATCAGTCTCTTTTTGTGGTTTTGCATATGTATAAGGCATAGGTGTGCCACTTATATTTAATACATTTACATAATCATTTTGAGAGATTTGTGTTCTAGTTGTTGAGGTACATGCTGTTGTAGTGCTTAACATGATTGCAAGAGCAAGTGGTGTCATTATTTTCTTCATATATAGACCCTAGTAATATTAAATAACAGATGTACATTATTTTAATACTTTGTACAAAAATAAATGTGATTTTAGTAAAAAATACACACTTTTTACTAAAAAATTAATAATGACTTTAGTATATAAATTTATGTTATATAAAAATATTTTTATAGTTAAAGAAAAATAATTAT
>JARHZF010000105.1 GCA_029258325.1 Anaerobiospirillum sp.
TATCAAATCTACACTCAGGTGCTAGATTTACAATAGTACGTGAATAATTTTTCTCTATAGTAATAGATTCATTCTTATCACTATTTTCTGTCTTTGCATACACATTTGAGATAGTAAATAAAGTTAAAACTGTACTTAATATTAAGAACTTTATCTTAGACATTTTTATCCCCTTTTAAACATATCTCAAACTTTGATATTAGAGCATCAAGATTATATCTTGTATTTAAACTTGAAGTTGATGGCAAATGATATATTTTTATATCTCTATCTTTTATCTTAGTAAAATCATTATATTTTATAAATAATTTTTTACTTAAACCACCTAATGTTATGATTTTTCTTATATTACTATAGTTCTTAACTAAGGATATAAGATCATTTGCCTCAATATTTTTTATATTAGAATCAAGACTTCCATCTCTTGTACAACTTTTTATAACATCAAAAAAAGCTATCTTATGCCTTTTACAAAAGTCTTTTTTAGACTCTATATCTAAAGTTTTTTCTTTATAAATACTCTCTAAAATAGGCCATAACCTATTTTTTGTATTTATAAAATAAAATGAATTTTGAAGAGATACTATAGATGGAAAAGATCCTAAAATTAAAATTTCACTATCTTTAAAAATAAAAGGATCTAATCCTAAAATACTACTCTTCACTACATACACCTATCTTATTAATAACATGTGTCTTTTGAATAAGCTCTTCTAATACTTCCCTTTTTATATCTACAGAAAAACTATTTAACATAGGATGACAATTTAAAATATCATATTTATCTAAAGCACTATCTTGTACATAGATAAAGTTCTTATTTAAGTCATTTAAAAGACAAAAAGGTGATACCATACCAGGTGGTATACCTAAAAAACAAAGATCTGATACTTTAGAAAAAGTAAGTCTCTTAAGACCTAAACTGTCACCTAATAGTTTTAAATTAGCTTTACCAAATAAAGGTAGAGTATATAAAACAAGATCTTTATTTTTATTAGTTAAGACTAAATTTTTTAAGACAGCTCCTTGCATCTTTGGCATGTTTTCACTATCTTTGTGTGAATTTATAGGAGGATGACTATAGAGGGTATAATCTATATTACTTTTATCTAAATACTCTAATAATAAAGTCTTGTCATACATAATATAATCCTTACATAAGCTTTATATGTAGATTTAGTATTGTACCTAAATTTACTTATTTTTATTAATTTATAGATAAAAATTACAGAGAAAAACATAAATTAAATCATAAATACATATATGAAGTTTACTAAAAATAGTATAGAGAAGTTTATGTGAGATTTACTTTGTTTCTACTAAAGAAAGAACTATATTGTTTTAAGTAACAAAACAAAAAACACAAGGACTTATAGAGCTTATTTTGTGTAAACTTTAAATGTAAATACTATAAAAGCTCTTTGTTAAAAATCACACTTTTTATAGTCTTTTAGATGTTAGAGCTCACAATATATTTACTATAAAAGTCTACATTTATGCTATGTTTACACTATTACTTAAAACACTATGCTTTTTAGTTCATGTGAGATTTACACTTGTAAAAGTTTATTATAGTTCATATGACATTTACTAATTGTTAGTTGTTAGTGATTATAGTAAATAAATATATTTAGGTATCTAACTTATATTGCTTTAAATTTAAGTGAAATTTTTATAAGACTTTTATGTATGGATTTAAAGCTTTTTTTATAAATAAAAAAGCCTTAAATCTTTTAGTGATCTAAGGCTTTATTCACTTTATTTACTTTTAGATATTCAAATTAGACATAAGCACAGCAATAATAATCATAATCTGAGGAGATAAAATTCTTAAGAACATAGTTATAGGATATACAGTTGCATAACCTAAAGATGTTGCCTCTGGATTACTATGTAAATTATTAGCAAAAGCTAATGCAGGTGGATTTGTAGCAGAACCTGCTAACATACCACAAACTATTAGATAGTTTACCTTAGCCTTAAGAGCAAGCACACCAACTAAGAATACAGGCACGAAAGTAATTAAAGTACCTAAACACATCCAAGTAAAACCAGGACCATTAGTTAAGGTATCCCAAAAGCCTGAAGCACCAGCATTAATACCTACAATAGTTAAGAATAAAGTAATACCTATTTCTCGTAGTGTACATAAACCTGCAGATGGTAAATGCCAATGTAATAGATTACGTGTCCAAGTTTCACCAAATCTTGATAATAAGATAGCCATAACTAAAGGACCACCTGCAATACCTAATTTCATAGGAGCAGGAATACCTGCTATATGAATTGGAATACTGCCTAAAAGAGTACCTAAAGCAAGACCTATAAAGATTGGTAACATAGGAACTTTATTTAAAGCTGCAGCTGAATTACCTAACTCTTTTGCTGCATTTTTAATATTTTCATCAGAACCTACAATATTTAAAATATCACCAAATTGTAAGACCATGTGTGGTGTTGGAATAAATTGAACACCTGATCTAATAAGTCTTGATACTACTACATCATAGTGTGAATCAATGTGAAGTGAACCTAAATCTTTACCATAAACTTTAGGATTTGTAATAACAACACGCTTAACATTTATAGATGTACCTCGTGTAGTTAAAACTTCAGATGATTTAACACCTACTTTAGATGATACTTCTTTTAAATCATTAGGAGCACCTACTACGTGTAAAATATCACCATCTTGTAGGACTAAATCATGATGAGGTACTAAAAGCTCACCATTTCTTTTAACTCTTGATACAACAACTAAATCATCTTTAACAAGAGGTACTTCCTCTAATTTTTTATTAAAGAAAACTTCATTTGCAACTTTTACATTTAAAGTTGTGATTTGAGGTATATTTTGAGATTTTGCTTTTAGATATTTATCTGCCTCTTCTTCTATATTAATTCTAAAGATTACACGAAGTAAGATCATAGAGAAGAGTAAACCACATACACCAAAAGGATAAGCCATAGCATAAGCTGATGGAACTACTTGTACACTAAAACCTTCGCTTGTAGGATCATATCCTGCGTCAACTAAGACTAAGGACATATCTTGAATCATCTGTTTACCAGCACCTAATGATGGTGTATTAGTAATAGCACCAGAGTATAAGCCTACCATTGCATCTACTGGTAATAGACCCATAACATGTAAACCTAAAGCTATAGAACAACCTAAAAAGATGATAATTAAAACCCAACCTATGAGTTTTGCACCCATATCTTTTAAGGAAGAAAAGAAGCTTGGACCTACTTGTACACCAATTGAGTACACAAATAGAATTAAACCAAATTCTTGAACATAGCTTAAAATACTACCTTCTATAGTTAAAATATTATCAACTCTTATATTTAAACCATAAATATCATGAGCATAGTGTCCTACAAGAATACCTGAGAAAAGAACACCACCAATACCAAGACCTATACCTTTAATTTTGATACCACCTAGGATAATACCTAGCACAGCACCTATAGATATAGCCATTGTTAAAAAAGGAATTGTAGACATAAGACTCCCTTATTTTTATTTTAAGGACGCTATTTTATTGTTTGTATTACGAAATAATACAATCTAATTCTAGCAAAATAAAAAATGAAAGTCATAAAGGAAAAAAAATACTATCTTTTTTTTAATTAGATCTATATTTTTAATTGTTAGCCTTATATTTTTCATAAAAATACTTTATCTAAAATAAACAAAACTATAATTTTATTAAAAAAATTAATCTATCTACATCACATATTTAAACAAAAGAACTTTAGATGATAAATTTATATAAAAGTGAATTATTTATAATTAAAAAATAGTTTTAAATTATATATATAAAAATACATATAATTATTTATGGAAATTTTATTTATTTAATTAGTTGTTTTTTTATAAATAAAGGATATAAATATCTTTATTTATAATAAGTTAATCTTAATTTTTAAGAAAAATTTTTTATCAAAAATTTAATTATGAACTAAATATTTTTGTCAAGTGATTTTTTTTTACATTTTTTTATGTTTTTTATGATTTTTAGCAAAATGAACTATTTTTGATCTACTTTTGCACTTTATTAATGCAATTTTAATCAAAACACTAGAGGTATTTAATAAAAATAAAAGATATAAATATAAAAATACTATAAGGTATAACCTTTATTTTTCTTCAATAAAGTAAAGTGTAATAGAAATTAGCTTAAGATAAATACTTTTATACACTTATAAAATAGTTTGCAATAATCAAAATTAAAAACTTGTAAAAATGCTAATTCTTTAACTTGATTTATAAAATAAAAAAATACTACATATATACGATTTTAAAAATTTACTTTTTTTTGTTAAAAAAACAGTAAAAATAAAGATCTTAATAAAAAAGCAAAATGTACAATTAAGATCATACATTTTGCCCTATTTTCTACAATTTTTAGTTTACTATAATGCTTTATTATTTAGTCTACATTAAACTACTTTATGTGGACCAAATACTTCATAGTGTAATTTATCCTTAGATACACCAAGCTCTAATAATTGTTTTGCCATATCTTGCATAAATGAGATAGGACCACACATAAAGAAATCTGTATCTTTAGTATCAATCATATCCTTTAACTCATTTAAGTTTACATGACCTACTCTTACACAAGGACATTTTTGAGCATCTTCACCACACTCTGTTAAACAAGCAACAGCTTTGAAGTTCTCTAATTTCTTACCATGCTCTGCAACTTCATGAGTAAATGCTACACGCTTATCACTGTGTGCACCATGAATCCATGTAACCTTACCCTTAAAGTTATTATCTGCTAATGTATTTAGCATACATAACATTGGAGTAATACCAACACCTGCACTTAATAAGCAAACGTTTTGAACTTTATCTTGCTCTAAGAAGAAGTCACCTACAGGTGGAGTTACTTTAACAATAGAACCTTCATTTAACTTATCGTGGAAGTGATTTGAAACAATACCACCATCTTCTCTCTTTATAGCAATTCTATAGCCTTTGCCATTTGCAGCTTTTGAGATTGAGTATTGTCTTACTTGTCTATTATCAAAAGACTCATCTTCAATAAATAAACCAATATATTGACCTGGTTTAAATGATGCTACAGCTAAACCATCTACAGGCTCTAACTCAAAACTTGTAATAATATCTGATTGTTTTTCTTTCTTTACAATCTTAAAGTCACGTGTGCCTCTCCAGCCACCTTCTTTAGCTTCATTCTCTTTATAAATAGCTTCTTCTCTATCGATAAAGATCTTAGCAAGAACACCATATGCTTTTGCCCAAGCATCAATAACTTCATCACCTGGATTTAATAAATCTTTAATTGTCTCTAATAGATTTGAGCCAACAATGTCGTATTGTTCTGGTTTAATTAATAAGCTTGCGTGCTTTTGAGCTATCTTTTCAACAGCAGGGCCTAATGCACCTAGATTTTCTAAATTAGTAGCATAAGCTGCAACAGCATTAAATAAAGCCTCTCTTTGAGCACCTGAACCTTGGTGAGCTAAGTTAAAAATATCTTTTAACTCTGGGCTATTATTTAACATTTTGTCATAAAAATGAGCTGTTAATTTTGGACCTGCAGCTGCAATTGCTGGTACTGTTGATTTAATAATCTCAATTGTTTTTGGATCTAACATTTAAACTACCTTTTCTTTTTTTATTAACTTAAATTGTTATAGAGTATATTGCAATATAAACATTTAAAAAACATATTTGATAATGTTTTATCAAAATCAAAATATAAGTTAGTTTTATAAAATCTTATTAATAGTAAATACATAAATATAATATTTTAAGATTTTTTTATAAAAAACATATAATTTACATAAATTTATCTTTTATTTATCTCCTGTTTAAGTTAGTAAATTTTTAAATAAAACAATATAATATATTTTATATTTAAAATTAAATTTATATATAAAAACAATTTATATATTGATAATTAATTTTATGTAATAAAAACTTTTCAAATGAAAAAAAATACCAAGAAATATGCTAAAAAAAGTTTTTTTTGAAATCTATTTTCACGCTTTTTTACATACATTTTTATATTTTTTGTAAAGTAAAATGCTTGTATTTTTTTATAAACAAGAGTTTAAAATTTCTCTGTATATAAATAAGTATATAGCTTTGCTTACATAGCATACTTTTATATACAAGTGTTTTTATTTTACTTATTTTTGTGATTTAGATCACATTTCAATTAAAAATGCACAAAGTTTATATTGTTTAACAAAAATAAAGCAAAACTTAATAATAAAAATTAAGTAAAATAGTGGCGTTTAAGTTTTCATATTACTAATTATTACTTATCTAAAGCTTCGATGTCTTTTTAGATAAGTAATAATTTTTTGTTTTATAAAACAGTAATTTTAATTTTCTTTTAAATTACAATAGGTTATTTTAGATGGAAAAAATCTCTTACCTAAAATCGTTTAGTTTAACCTTTTTAGGATCTGCCCCTGGTTGGTATAAAGTATTTATCATATCTTGTCTTATCATAAATCCAATTATGACTATGATAAATCCTGTTATTTCTGGTTGGATGTTAGTTTTAGAGTTTATTTTTACTCTAGCTATGGCTCTTAAATGCTACCCTTTACAACCTGGTGGTCTATTAGTTATTGAGGCCTGTTTAACTGGTCTTGCCGATATGGAAAATGTTCGCCATGAAATTGGTGCAAACCTAGAAGTTATCCTTCTATTAATGTTCATGGTTGCAGGTATTCACTTCGTTCGTGATCTTCTTTTATTCGTATTTACTAAAATCTTAGTAAAAATCAGATCTCATTTAGCACTTGCTATTTTATTTAGCTTCTTAGGTGCTTTCTTATCAGCATTCTTAGATGCCCTTACAGTTCTTGCTGTTATCATCTCTATTTGTATGGGTATGTACTCCCTATATCACAGAACAATTTGTGGTCCTGATGCAAATGTTCGTGTATCAGATGATAGATTAGTTCCAGAAGAGTTTAAAGACGACTTAGAGAAATTTAGAGCATTCTTACGCTCTATCCTAATGCATGCTGCTGTTGGTACAGCTTTAGGTGGTGTTTGTACTCTAGTTGGTGAACCTCAAAACCTAATTATTGGTGAAATTGCAAAATGGGACTTCGTTCAATTTGCTATTCGTATGTCACCAGTTTCAGTTCCTGTTGTAATTTGTGGTTTTATTACTTGTTTAATTATTGAGAAATTTAAACTATTTGGTTTTGGTCAAGAAATGCCTGAGTCAGTTCACAAGATCCTTGTTGAAAATGACAAAAAGACAATGGAAAACTTAACAAATCGTGACAAGATTAAATTAGTTGTACAAGCAATTTGTTGCGTATGGTTAGTTGTAGCTCTTGCTCTTCACTTAGCCGCTGTAGGTTTAGTTGGTCTTTCAATTATTATTCTTGCAACTGCATTTTGTGGCGTTATCTCTGAAGAAGAAATTGGTAAGTCATTTACAGAATCTCTACCTTTCTGTTCATTACTTTGTGTATTCTTCACTGTTGTTACAGTAATTTCACAACAAGAACTATTTGTTCCTTTAATTAACTGGGTACTATCAGCTCCAAAAGAAGATCAATTACCAATTTTCTATATGGCAAATGGTATCTTATCTGCTGTATCTGATAACGTATTCGTTGCTACTATCTATGTACAACAAGTATTTAATGCTTTACAAGCAGGTGTTATTGATCAAGCTCACTTTGAACACTTAGCTGTTGCTATTAATACTGGTACAAACTTACCATCAGTTGCAACACCAAATGGTCAAGCAGCTTTCTTATTCTTATTAACATCAGCTTTAGCACCATTAATCAGACTTCCATATGTAAAGATGATGTGGATGGCTCTACCTTACACTATAGTATTAACTGTTGTAGGTTTAATAGGTACTTGGTTCATTCTTCCAGGTTTAACTGATACCTATGTTGATATGGGTCTACTTCACTCTGTAAATTTAGTTAAATAATAAATTTATATAAATTTATTTATAAATAGGACGAAACTTAGGTTTCGTCTTATTTTCTTGTAAAACATAAATACAACTATAAAGTTTATAAGATTAAGTATAGAAAATTTACCAAATCTGTTCCAAAATTGACTTTTATGTATTTGTAGCATACAATTAAAACTTGTTTATTTGACTATTTCACATTTATATAAAATATAAATGTATGTATAAATATAGGTTTATCTATACCTTAGAAAAAAATACATTAAATAATTTATACTAACTCTTTTTTTATTTATAAATATAGGCTAGTATTAGATTATAAATTCCTATAATTTTATTTGTAGGTTGAAATAGCAATTTAGTAATATTTAGCATCTAAAAAATAAGGAGCCTATGTGATTAATTTATTAAAATCAGTATCACATGGTCGTTGGTTTTGGACCTTACTTCTTCTATCAGGTGTAGGTTTAGAGGCTTGTGGACTTTATTTTCAATATGGATTACGTCTAGATCCTTGTGTAAGTTGTGTTTATGAAAGAGCATTTTACTTAACTTTCATTCTAGCAGGTCTGATCGGCTTTATTGGTTGCAGTTTTTTTATTACTAGATTTTTAGCTTGTACTATTTTCCTAGCAGGTTCTATAGGTGGTATTTATGTATCATATATACACTTATTAGACTATATGGATACAAATGTTTTTAAATCATGTACATTGCATGCAAATTTTCCATCTTATCTTCCTTTAGATAAGTATTTGCCATGGATGTTCCAACCATCAGCTTCTTGTGAACCTATAAATTGGAGCTTATTTGGTTTTACTATGCCAGAGTGTATTATCTTTAGCTTTGGTGTTGCAACTTTTATAGCTTTATTGCTATTTATAGCTCAATTCTTTAAATCTAAACGTAAAGATTACTTTGAATATTATAAATAAAAATCCAAATTAAAAGGTAAGACTTTAAAATCTTACCTTTTTTTTGCTCATAAATAAGCTAAACCCTAAGTTAAAATAATACAAATCTAATATCAAAATTTGTATATTTAGCATGAACCTTTAAGCTTAGCCCTATTTTTATTTTATAAAGCTTTATTTACTAAAGACTCAATTTTCTTATTAGATGACTCTACATCATTTGCAAATGATATATCATTGAGCTTTACATTAAATAATCTCTCAAAATTGCAAGATGTAGTCTCTGCTAAAGTCTTTGCATTTATACCTAAGAAGTCTGCTATAAATTCAAGTGTATATCGCACAAAACAAGGCTCATTTGCATAGCCTCGTACAGGTATTGGAGCTAAATATGGACTATCTGTCTCAACTAACATCCTATCACGAGGAACATACTTAACTACATCACGAACATTATCACCTTGTTTAAAGGTAGATATACCTGAAAAAGATATATAAAAGCCAAGATCTAAACATTCACGAGCCATATCAATACTATCGCAAAAACAATGCATAACACCACCTACATCTCGTGCATTCTCAGAACGCATTAAAGCAACTGTATCTTTATGTGCCTCTCGTGCATGTAAGATTAAAGGTAAGTTTAACTCCCTAGCTAATGCAATTTGACGAACAAAGTCAGATACTTGTACATCCTTTGTGTCCTCTGCATAAAAATAATCAAGACCTGTTTCGCCTAAGGCTATAACACTTTCATGTTTTAGACATTCTCTAAGCTCATCTTCAGTCCATCCTTTTGCATCTTCTATATTTAAAGGATGAATACCACAAGCTGTAAAAATACCGTCAAAACCTTTAATCCTTTGTATCATTTCATGAAAGTCAGATGGCATACAAGCTACAGATAATATATGTGTAACTCCACATTTATGTGCTCTTGATATAGTCTCTTCTATAGATGAAGATGTTTTATTTGGATATTCAAGTGATCCTAAGTGACAGTGTGAATCAACTAAAAATGTCATTTTTATTAATTATCTCTTTTAAACTTTAAAAGCCAATTAAAGTAATCTTGTAGACCATTTACTAAAGATACTTTTTGCTCAAAACCATAATCTTGTTTAACCTTATCTAAATTTGCTTTAAAGTTAAACTCATCTTTATATACTATTTCTTTTTCTATCTGATTAAGATCGTCTCCTGCAACAATAGAATTAATAACTTTGGCAAGTGAATTTATGTCTATAACTCTTGAAGAACCAATATCATATTCTTTTAAATTTTCAACTTGTGAGTTTATATTGCTAATAGCTATCTTGCTTACAATATCTACAAAGTCATCAATATAAAGTAAATCATAACCTCTATGATAATGATCTAAATGTAATGCTTGTGAGTTTAAAATACTATCAAAGATAGAACTTACAACCATATCAGGTCTATCAAAACTACCATAAACACTATAAATATTTAAAACACTTACTTTTATACCTTCAGTTTCTGCATAAGAATTTGCTAAAACCTTTTCCATAAGTTTAGTAGCAACATAAATATTTAATTTATTTTCTTTAAACTCTTCTTCATAACCGTTTACAAGAAAATTTAAATAATTTTTTATTCTTGGATCAGAACACAAAATAACATTAGGTCTTCTTTCTTCTTCAATTTCTTTTATAGCATCAATAATATTGAAAAAACCAACAACATTATTTTTTAAAAAAGCATATGAACTTTGCTTTGATATAGATGAATTACTAAAACCAGCTAGATGAATAACACAGTCAAAATCACCATCTATAATCATAGCTCTTATAGCTGGTGCATCATCTATATCTAACTTATGAAATTCAATATTGTTTGCAGGTATTACATTACCCTTTTCTAAATCATCAGTATTGAGATTTAATATGTGTTTTAGTCTTTTATACTTAATTGAAGATGAGTATATAAAATTATTTAAATTATCTATAGCAGTAACGTTACAAGACGCTTTTAATAACTTATTACAAAGATGTGAACCTAAAAAACCAGCAGCGCCTGTTACTAATACGTTATAAGCCATAATATCACCTTTTTAATCACAACAAAGTTTGACATTATACAAAAAAATTAATGTATAAAGAAATTTCTAAAAAATTAAGTAAAAAATATATTGAGATTATAGTTTCATCTTTTGTTTATTCAAATTTTTTTTGTTTTAAAAAAAATTTTATGATGGTATCTAACATTGATAAAACCTATATACAAACTTATATCAATCTCTAATAGCAAAAAGAAAAGTACTTGTGATTTTTATATTGTTACTTAAAACAACATAGTGCTATCTTATGTAGAAAAAACATAAATCTCACAAAAGATAAAAGAAGTAGTATTACTCCTTAAAAAAGATAGAAATCTTAAAAAGAAAAAGGGCATAGTTTTAAGCTATACCCTTTTGAGACTTTTCTATGATGTCTAAATAAAATCTTTAGCCAATTAATGATAATGCCATTTGTGGTCTCATATTTGATTGCATTAACATTGATGAAGCTGCTTGTTGAATGATGTTTTGTTGTGTTAGATTTGCACTTTCATCAGCAAAGTCAGCATCACGAATACGAGAACGTGCATCAGCTGTGTTCATTGACACATTTGATTGATTACGTATAGTTGATTCCATACGATTTTGCATAGCACCTAGGTTGCCACGTTGTTTGTCTACTACAGCAATAATTTTATCAATTTCATTAATAGCAAGTTGTGCTGTTGATGCAGTAGATAAAGCAAAGGCAGAACCTTTACCAGCAGCATTTGCAGCTTTACCATTACTTACCATACGAAGTGCACTTTTAACAATTG
>JARHZF010000094.1 GCA_029258325.1 Anaerobiospirillum sp.
ATATAGCTTATGAAGATGATCTATATAGTATGGCAAGAAAAGGCATTAAAGCATTAGATGACTTCTATGAGGAAATTAATATAAAGACAAATCTATCTCATTTTAATATTGATGATAGACATTTTGAGGAAATGGCAGAACATGCAAGTCATGTAACTTCTTTAGAAAATTGTTTTGCTCCTTTAAATAAAGAAAAGTTAGTTGAAATATTAAGACGCTGTTTATAAGCTTTTAAAGATTGTTTTAATTTTAAGTTTTTAAAAGATAGGTTTTAACTTAAAGGCAAGGTTTTAAATCTTGCCTTTTTCTTATACAAAAATAAATAAAAATAAACTAAATGAGCTTTGTATGTTAATATCATGTTATTACATACATTATTAATCTAAATAAGATAGCTTTAATAAAGCTTAAATAATTGAGTTCATGTGAGACTTATATTATTTCTACACAAGATATGCACTATGTTGTTTTAAGTAATAACGCAAAAATCACAAGAACTAATAATTGTATGTAAATATTATAAAAATAAGTCTTTGTTTTATATAAATAATTATAAAATATAATTTGTATAACAGTACTTTTTTATTTTGTAATTAGTAGTATTTGTTACTCTTTTCTCTATACATTTCATATATACATAAATGTATGTTCTTTTATTTTACATTTATGCTTAAAAAAATAGCATTGTTTGTTTTTTATTTTTGTAAATATTAATATAGCTAAAAAGCTCTATTAATATTATTAAAAATAAGAACTTATTTTATATATCTTGTTTTGTAGTATTTGGAGGTCTTAGTGCTTAATTTTACATATTGCACTCCAACTAAAGTTATATTTGGTCAAAATGCCATAGAAAATCTAACTTCTGAACTTAAAGTATTTGGTTCTAAAGTTTTATTAGTCTATGGTGGTGGTAGCATTAAAAAACAAGGTCTTTATGATAAGATTTTAAATCTTCTTCAAGATTTTCAAGTTTTTGAGTTAAATGGTGTTGACCCTAATCCAAAAATAACTAGTGTTAGAGATGGTGTTAATATCTGTAAAAAAGAAGATATTGATGTTATTTTAGCTGTTGGTGGTGGCTCTGTTATTGACTGCTCAAAAGCAATAGCTGCAGGTCATTTTTATAATGGTGATCCATGGGATTTATTAGAAGATCCTAGCAAGATTGTAAAAACATTACCTCTTATAAATATCTTAACTATAGCAGCAGCTGGTAGTAATCTTAATAATAGTTCTGTAATAAGTAATAGTGAGCAAAATAAAAAATTAGATATTATTAATGATCTACTTTATCCAAAAGTCTCAATTTGTGATCCTACCTACACATATAGTGTACCTGTAAATCAACTTGCAGCAGGTGCAACTGACATTATTTCACATATATTTGAAGTATATTTTGTAAAAGAATGTTCTATTGTTACAGATGGTCTTTGTGAAGCTATTATAAAATCTGTTATTGAAAACACTAGAATTATCTTAAAAGATAAAGAAAATTATAAAGCACGTTCTGAATTTATGTGGGCATCATGTCTTGCTTGTAATAATATTTGCTCTGTAGGTAATACCAAGGCTACTTGGATTGTACATGCTCTTGAGCATGAATTATCAGCATTTTATGATATAACTCATGCTGTAGGTCTTTCTATACTTACTCCAAAGTGGATGGAAATGAGCTTAAATGATGAGACAGTATCTCGTTTTGCCAAATTTGCTCATAATATCTTTAATATAGCTTATGAAGATGATCTATATAGTATGGCAAGAAAAGGCATTAAAGCATTAGATGACTTCTATGAGGAAATTAATATAAAGACAAATCTATCTCATTTTA
>JARHZF010000022.1 GCA_029258325.1 Anaerobiospirillum sp.
ATTTCATAATAAGATGGTGATATATAACCACTACCCTCTACTTTAAACTCTTTATAGCCATCACGTGTAATTTTAGCTCCAAAATCCGTAAGAAGTTTAATAGTAAGGTCAATATAAGGTTTTGAAATAAGATCACCATCTACGATGATTTTAAGTCCATTTTTTAAAAGAGGAGCTGTCATTAAAAGAGCTGACAAATATTGACTTGAAGTATTACCTTTTATATGAACAATATCTTTATCTGTATTTTTACCTTTTATACATAAAGGTGGATATCCATCATTTTTTAAATAAGTTATATCTAAATTTAAAGAGACTAAGGCATCAACTAAAGCTTTAATAGGACGCTCTAGCATACGATCTTGACCTGTTAGATTAAAAGTACCTTTAGATATTGCTAAAATTGCAGTTAAAGGACGCATAGCTGTACCTGCATTTTTTAAATCTAAAGTAAGTTCTTTATCTATATTAAAAAGTCCATTTAACCCATAAACATCAATATAGTCCCCATCTTTTACAATCTTAACTCCAAGTGTTTTTAGTGCATAAAGCATTACTTCTGTATCTTCACTTATAAGAAGATTTTTAAAGCGTGTTTTACCTTGTGCAAGACTTGCAATTAAAAGTGCTCTATTACTTAAACTTTTAGAGCCAGGAATACTTACTTCTCCATGTACACTATCAAATTGTTTTAATAATAAAGTTTCCATCTTATTTACCTAAAATCATATCTAGTGTTTTAAAAAACTTAGCATTTTCATCATGTGTACCAATAGATACTCTAAGCATAGTAGGAAGACCATAACCTTTAAGAGGTCTTACAATAATTCCATTTTCAAGTAATTTTTGATAAATAGGTGCAGCATCTTCCTTAAAGTCAATAGTTACAAAGTTAGCTTGAGACTTTATCATAAAAAGATTTCTCTCTTTACAATAATTTTCATATAAAACTCTTTCTTTATTATTTGACTCTACTACAAAGTTTAAATGTTCATCATCATCTAATGCTTCAATAGCAGCAACTTGAGCTATTAAATTAACATTAAAAGGTGCTCTTAATTTATCTATAATAGCTGTGATTTTAGGATGAGCTAACATATAACCTATACGTAGTCCTGCAAGACCATATGCTTTTGAAAAAGTACGACAAATAACTAAATTTGAAAATTCTAAAAGCCATTTAGCTGTATCTTCATAAGTATCTTTATCTTGAAATTCATTATAAGCTTCGTCAAGCACAATTAAAGTATGTTCTGGAACTTTCTTTATAAAGTTATAAAGTTCTTTTGTTGCAACAGCACAACCTGTAGGATTTGCAGGATTTGCAATTACAACAATGCGTGTCTTATCATCAATAGCATCATACATAGCATCTAGATTAATAGTGTAATCATCATTTAATTTAATTATCTTAGTATGGCTATTACAAACTGTAGATTCTATAGTGTACACAACAAAAGATAGCTCTGGTATAACTACATTAACCTTATCATTAGCAAAAGCTTGAAAAATTAAATTTATAAGTTCATTTGAGCCATCACCAAAAGTAATACTTTCTTTATTATAAGAGAACTTATCATGAAGCTTTTGTTTTAAATAATAACCATGAGAGTCAGGATATAGGTGTACTTCATTTAATTTTTGAGTACAAGCTTTAATTGCCTTTTTACTCATGCCATAAGGATTTTCATTTGAAGCTAATTTTATAATATTACTAATATTAAGTTCTCTTTGAACTTCTTCAATTGGTTTACCTGCTACATATGGCTCTATTCTACAAATACCACCATTACATACTGATTCAAAGTCAAACATATAAACCTCATTTACAATTGTCAAATATGAAAGATTAAATGTTTAACATAATAACTTATTTAAACAAAAGATGTTAGTTTTAGGTATTTTTATCACTAATATAAACTTAAATGCACAAAAATAGATGTATTTTTAGTGTTATTGATATTGTTTATAAATTAGTAAAAAGGAGAGCTCACTGCTCTCCTAAAAACTCTCTTAAAGATTTCATGTGAAATTTACATTGTTTCTAAATAATAAAGAACTTTTTTTGTTTTAAATAACAATGCAAAAATCACAAGGACTGCTTAAATTTTAACTATATATTGCTCTTAACTATATCTTTTTATAAATGTCTCTTGAGATACATCAACATTACATTGTACAACACCATACTCTCTAACATAAAGAGGTGCTAGATTATTTTCATGGTTAAAACCTATATGATTAGAACTTATCTTTAAATGCTCGCCCATGATAAATTCACGTGCATGCTTAAATAGTTCTTTTGCATCACTTAAAAAGTAATCTACAACCTTTATTATCTCATGTACACGCTCTATACATATATCTTCACTATTATCAGAATAAAGAGCTTGTTGCATCAAAGATATAAAGCTAATAATACTGCCTCTAAATAGTTTTTGATAAAGATCTTTTTCTCCATCTAAATTATTAAGATAAGTATAAATATCAAGTAATAAATTTAGATAATCTACACGTGTTTTTACATCTTTATGTAAAAGTTCTTCTAAATTTATAAATACTTCATTAAAACTATCTATAGAGAAAACTTTAGTAAAGAAATTTTCATCTACATTTGCTTTAAAAGTATTATTATCTAATAAATAATTTTTAATAAGATCTTTATTTAAATCTTTTAAAAATAGCTTTTTATCTAATTTTTTACTCTTACATGGTATGGTATTTTTAATAAAAGCACCATCAGAACAATTTGTAATAGAAAAATTATTACCCTTTTTATAAATATTAAATAAAAATAATGTCTCTAAATTATTTATACATTTTGCATAAAGTGAAGTTGAATAAACATCACCACCAAAATTTCCTTTCATCACCATATTATCTGTAATAAGATTATATTCACCCTCTACATTATAATCTTGATATAGTTTTGATTTTGAGCTGTGATGTGCACCCTTTATCTTAGTACCATTATCTATACCAAATAAATAAAAATTAGAGAAATTTAATTCAAATAAAGCAGAGAGGGCCATATTTATAACTAAAGGATTTACCATATGCACAACTGTCCACTTATCCTTTAACTTTGCATATTTATCATCTAAACTAAAAATC
>JARHZF010000144.1 GCA_029258325.1 Anaerobiospirillum sp.
ATAAAAATTAGAGAAATTTAATTCAAATAAAGCAGAGAGGGCCATATTTATAACTAAAGGATTTACCATATGCACAACTGTCCACTTATCCTTTAACTTTGCATATTTATCATCTAAACTAAAAATCTTATTTGAATACTCATTCTCTTTTGCAAAAATTATCTCTTTCTTAAAAAAGTCTAAAGTGTTCTTGTGCACAACATTAGTTGTAAGCAAAATAACATTATCTAAATAATTATTGTGCTTAAAAATATTTAATGTTGATGCTATATCATGTATTCTTTCTACTGCTACATAAAAGTCTGCTTGTATTCCCTCATGAAATAATGTCTCTATTGCTGTACCACATGCAACAATTAAAGCTTTATCTTGATTCTTACGTAAAAAATCCAAATCATAATCAAGTGATGGTCCATTGCCTATCACAAATACAGGTACTTTGTTATATTTATTAGATTCTGTAGATTTTGCAAGACTTTTATTTTGCAATAAAAGATTATAAGTATGATTTAAAGCAAATAAACTATCATCAAAAAAACCATGTCCTTCATTTAAAAACATGTAATTATCAAATAAAGCCTCTATCTCTTTTTGAATAAGATCGTTTACATAATGAATAAAAATAAAGCTCAAACCTAATAAGTGATAGCCTCTTTCAAAAAGAGCTTTATAAAGTCTATATTGCATACTATCGCAAATATCACCTATAAATAACTCTATTTTTATATTATTATCATGAGCAAAAGAGAGCACATTTGCATAATCAAATGTATATAATGATGCATAAAAGACATGTTCATTTGGTTCAAATAAAAACAGATTTTGTACTTCAACTTGTGATAATAAATCATATAGTTGATAACCAAGACCTATACCCATACAAAAAAGTAATGGCATTGACTTTATATTAGAGGTCTTTATATTAAAATCTTTTAAATAGTCATTCACTAATTGTGCACATTGATTTTTATATCTGTAATAAATTTGACCATACCAATCTTTTTCATCTGAACTATATGTTGATATAAAATACTCTTTATTTTCTAAAAACATCTCTATTTGTTTTTGACAAGAGGTCAAAACATCATCTGTCTCATAAAATAAATCTTTATTATTAAAAGAGACATTTAAACAATTATTTTTACTGACGATAAAGTTTATAGGACATGGTGCCTTATAATTACTAAAAGTATCGTAAATTTCCTTATTATGCTCTTTAAAATAAGCTAAATTGTTTAAAAATCTCTCTTGTGCCTCTTGAAAAAGAATAGCAGCATCTTCATTATTTATATCTGACATAAAAAGACCTAAATACTTAATATTTAAAGTAAACAATATGCTTTTAAGATCAAAAAAACATATTTTGTAGTATATGTAATTTTTACATTGTTTATATAAGAAAGATTAGACTTATTTTTAAATAACAAAGCAAATATTACATGAACTTTTGTTATATTTATAAATACTTGTATTATATATTAATATGAAAAATTATAAAAAAAGATCATAAAAATATGATCTTTTTTTATAATTAGATGTAAAGAATACTGTTAATTACTAAAGTTTCAATTTTATATATATCTTTTTGTAAATGTCTCTTGAGATACATCAACATTACATTGTATAGAATCATACTCTTTTTTATAAAGAGGTGCTAGATTATTTTCATGATTAAATCCAATATAATTAGAAGTTATCTTTAAATGCTCGCCCATGGTAAATTCACGTGCATGCTTAAATAGTTCTTTTGCATCACTTAAAAAACAATCTATAATCTTTATTATCTCATGCACACGCTCTATACAAATCTCTTCACTATTATCAGAGTAAAGTATTTGTTGTATAAAACTTAGATATTGAATAAAAGAACCTATTAATAAACTTCTAAATTGATCTTTTGTATCATCTAATGTGTTAATAAAATTATAGATTTCAAAAGAGATGTTAAGGTACTCCATGCGTGTCTTTGCATCTTTATGTAAAAGAGCTGATATATGATCTACTATGTCATAAAAAGCATTGCAATCAAAGACTTTATTAAAATAATCTTCATCTAAATTTGCTTTAAAACTATAGTTATCTAAGATATCTTGTTTTAATTTCTCCTTATCTACAATATTTTTATGTAGCTTTTTATCAACTTTACTACTTTTACATGATAAGGTATTTTTTATAAGTGCACCATCAGAGCAATTTGTAATAGTAAAATTACCATTATGCTCACCCATATAATATAAAATTAAATCCTCTAAATTACATAAACAAATCTTGTATAAAACAGTTGTATAGACATTACCACCAAAGTTACCCTCAATAGTCATATTATCTTTAATAATGACATAATCACCAACTATATTATAATCTTGATAGAGTTTTGATTTTGAGCTGTGATATTGTCCTTCTATCTTAGTACCATTATCTATACCAAATAGATAAAAATTAGAGAAATTTAATTCAAATAAAGCAGAGAGGGCCATATTTATAACTAAAGGATTTACCATATGCACAACTGTCCACTTATCCTTTAACTTTGCATATTTATCATCTAAACTAAAAATC
>JARHZF010000171.1 GCA_029258325.1 Anaerobiospirillum sp.
AGCTATGCTTTCTTTTTCTAATGATATTGCATATTTACATTTTTATATTGAATTTAGTCTAAATTTTTATGTAACATTTATTGATTTTAGTGGGGATAAAACTTTTTGGGGATTTTTCTTAGAAGAAGATGGTAGTTTAACTAAAGAAGGATTATCTCAAGAAGAAATAGAATCCTTTAAAGAAGATGCTGATTTTAAACCAATAAAAATAGAATTAATTAAATCTTAAAAAAATATAGTATAATTATCTCAAAAAAGGAGATAATTGTGGCTTTACGATCTATTTTTATTGAAAATCCTAATAATTTTGGTCAACGTCTTAGTAATATAAGACGTTTAAAAGGATTTTCTCAAATTGAAGTTGCTAATAAATTAAAGTTAGCTTATAGCACTTATAATTCATGGGAAAATGGAGTTAGATTACCAAAAATCAATTCATTAAAAATATTAGCTAATTTATTTGAAATACCAGTTGATTTTTTAACAAC
This sequence comes from Anaerobiospirillum sp., assembly GCA_029258325.1. Classification (GTDB taxonomy): domain Bacteria; phylum Pseudomonadota; class Gammaproteobacteria; order Enterobacterales; family Succinivibrionaceae; genus Anaerobiospirillum_A. The sequence goes on from JARHZF010000171.1 coordinate 489, forward strand.
AGAAAAGAGTTTAACTCTTGATAGTAAAACTGGAAAAATAGTATTAGCAGAGAAAGTATTTTCAGATGGATTTCTTATACCTTATATGAAACCATCTTTTTTTACAATATCAAAAAAATTTAATGAAGTACTTGAATTATCAACTAAATATCATCATCAATTATTTTTAAATAATGAAGAACAATATTTTGCTTTTATTGCTTACGGTCACTCTATGTCAGTAAGAACAGGTATTTCTATAAACGATCAAGATATTGTTATATGTTCAAAAATTTTTGATACAAATAAAAAATTTAAAGGTGATCTTTATGTTTTATCTATTTTAAATGAAGATAAGACACCTCAAGAAGCAATAATTAGAGCAGTGGAAACAGAAAATGACTCATATATATTAACTCCATTTAATGAGTCGTATGAAACCAAAAAAGTTCATAAAATGGGGTTAATATTGTGGGGACTGTGTTTACAAGTTGTAAGAAATATTGATTTAATTTAAGTTATTTACATATTCTTTAATATCTTGATATTTAAATCTAATATTTTTTGACTTTAAAATAATAGGTTGAGGGAAATCTGGTTCTTCTCGCATCCATCTAGCCACAGTCTGTCTAGTAACAGAAAAGAGAGTTGCTACATCTTTAATTGTTAAAAGTAAAGGTTCAAGATTAGTATTTATAACAACATTATTATTTTTTGTTGTTTTTACAATTTCTTTTTGTAGTTCTTTTAATTCTGTACTCATGATTATCCTCATAATTCAATATTAAAATATAATACAAATATTAACACATAATAACAGTAAATAACAACAAATAACACAAATAATTACACACTATTCTTTATGTATTTTTGAAAGTAAAAACATGTCATCAACAACAACATATCTTAAAGATTGGCTATAATATAAATCATCTTTTGAAATTATAGTAAAGGTATTAGAATGTTCTTCTAATTTAACTTTATATAACTTATATCCAAACAAAGCTAAACTAGGACTGTTATAAAATAAATCTGTTTTAATTAAAATCAAGCCAATGAACGCAAGTATAACCATTATTAATATGTCATTTTTATCTAAAAATGGAATCATATACATTATGAAAAACGCTAAATAGTTATAGTCTTGATTTTTTATTTCAATGATAGTTCCTACTGATGATGTTTTATAAAAATCCTTTTCTTTGTATAGGATAAAACAAGTATATAAAATACAAATAAGAACTAAAGGAACAAGTAAAAATTGTGATATATAGAAAGTATTGTTGTTATAAAATACATCTATTAATAAAAGTATCTTCCTCAAAAGAATTAAACCTAATAGAGGTAATATAGATATCATATAAAAGTTTATTTTTATTATGACTTTATTCATCTTAATTACCTCTACATTTATAATCATAAAACAAAAGAATCAAAACATTCATGTAAATTCTTTATAAAGTTATTAGCATTTAAATCTACAGTTTTTAGATTTAAGATTTTAAATCTATTCATTTTAAATAAAAAATGATCTTTTAATATAAAACACTCAATAGGATAAAAATATTTAAAATAACAACAACTATCTTCTTTTTCTTCTGTAGATGCAGATGATGTTGTAGTACTATCTGGATCAAGAATCTCTTTTAAGAAAAAAGGATAATGTTTGTTAGCTCCATATAAATTAAAAAATTGAATAATAAATTCTTTAGAATTTGTAGAAAATAAATTAAGAGCATTATAGGCTTTGTAAGATAAATCAATTAAATAATTAAAGATTTCACTCTGATCCTCACTTTCAATTTCATATAAACAATATGAAATATATATATCTTCAGACTGTGTATTATTCTTAAATAATAAACGAATAGAATAATAAAAATTATCAAAATATTTATGAGGTATTAAAAATCTACCATCTGGAGCTTTATATAGTTTAAAACTATTATCTCTTATATAATCAGCTGTTATAAAATCTTCTGATTTAGATAATTTATAATCTGTTGTATATTTTGTATTTATTTCTTTAAAAGAGGAAAGATCCTTTATATCAAAATAAGGCTGTGCAACAATAGCAACAACATTAAATTTTGGTTCTTCTATAACCTTAATAATGGCTTTGCCATTTATTAAATAAGGATATCCATTTTCAAATAAATTATTTTTGAAAGGAATATTTTTAGAATTTTCAAAAATACCTTTATAAAAATTGTTTATCATATATACACCTTTTTGTATGAAAAATTATAATATAGTGAAATTTTATAATAAAAAAAACAAAAAAGATAGTAATATATAGATATTAAATTATAAATATAAGAAAATAGTTAAGATAAAAATAAATAATAAGCAGTATTTTTATTTAGCTCAAATATTCTAATTATCTCTTTTACCTCTTTTAAAGTGAAAGAAAAATCTCTTAACTTTTTATATAAGCTTTTTTCAACCATACCTAATTCAGCAGCAAAAGTTATTTGAGTAAAACCCATTCTTTGCCATTTAGTTTTTATCCATTTAGCTTTATCCTCAAGACTTTCACAAACTAAAGAACTTTGTGTTTTAGTGTCTTTATTAAAAAACATTAGACAAGGTTCATTATTTTCATTAACAAAACAATCTATAACTTTTTTCATCTTATCACCTAAAAAAATAGCTCTTATTTATGATTTAATAAGAGCTTTTTATAACATATTATTAATTAAATACAAAGTTAAATTTTATTCTTTAATAAACATTGAAAGCTTAGTCTTAAATTAGCTAATACCTCTTTATACTCTACTTCATCTAAGTTTTCATAAAGTTTATGCTTTTCTGATTTATAAGCTTCTCTAATAAGATCATCTAAAAAGTTATCAGCAAAATTATTTTTGATAGCTTCTTTTAAATCTTTTATTTCTACTTTAACAGTTAGATCTGTATAAACTCTATCAAAACGATCATTAGTTAAAGTTATAACTGGAGAGTTAATATCAAAAGATACATCATTAAAATTATAAAATTCATCTGTATTTTCATTATTTGATAAAAACTCTTCTAATTCTCCAAAATTATCAACAATTGATAATTTTGGTAAATCTACTTCTTCATAAATATATTCACTAAAATGAAATTTAAAATTATTTTTTATAAAATCAACAAGCTTTGTAAATTCAACATCTGTTGATGTTAATAAACATTCATTATTTTCTTCATCATTTACATCAATTATATCAATTTCAGTAATTTTACCAGTAAAGAGATTTTTAAAGACATCAACAACAATATTATAAGAATCTGTTTTTATGCCAAATTCTTCTACAGCTTGAGAAGAATTGAATTTATCTTCGTTTGTATTATCAAAGCCATAATAAAATCCCTCTGTTGGATAATCATTACCAACACCATTAAGAACAGCATTTATTCTTTGATTTCTATTTAAAGTTGCCATAACATAATCCTCAATAAAATTTATAAACTTAGGCTTTTAATGCCTTTCCATGTTTATATTATAATATATATTGTAATTTTTTACAAGTTTAAAAGTAATAAAATACAAGTTTATTTTTATAAGTGTTTGATAAGTAAATAAATATTTATGGTTATTTATGGTTATTTTTTATAAAAAAACTATATAAATCAATATTTAAAATACATGTAAATATAGGCTTTGTACCCTCTTTTATTTGAGATGCGTATTTATGTTGTGTATTTAATATAAAAGAAATAATTTCTAAAAGCATCTTGTTTAAGATGCGTGCTTTCTCTTCTACTAATTCTTTATTTTTTATAAAAGACCTATTTTTACTTTAATTTAGGAGGCATACTCTAGAGGTTAAAACAAATTAAAACTAGTAAGATACTAGTTTTATATGATATGACTTACACTTATTTTTAGTAAAACTTAAAATGAACTTTAATAAGTTTTAAAAATATAGTGTAAATACAAAATCATACTTTTATTGTTCTAGATAATTGTTATTGTAAAATTACAAAATAACATATATCACTTATATAATACCTCTTTTATAAGCCCTATAGCTCAATAATTTACTTAAAAAACAAAAAAATAACATAGTTAAAAATCATAATTTACAAAAAATCTACATGTTAAAATTCATTTAAAATGTCTTAATTTTGATAGCAGATTTGTACCAACAATAGTGAAAAAAATTTAAAGTAAATTAAATAAAAATAAGTAATCTTAATTAAAACTAGATACAAGTTCATAAGCAAAAACACTACAAAAGGTACGAACTTTTACAGTGTTCTAAGATAGTATGATAAACTTTATCACTTATTAATATAGTTATGTTATAGTTTTTTACTTAAAACTAACATTACTCTTTTATAAACAATGTAAATATCACATACATAAGCTAATAGAAATAATTCTCTTTAATGCTAATACAAAGCAAAAATGTTTAAATTTAAGCTAAATAAGCTCTAACTTTTCTATCTAATCTTATTTAAAGCATAAGATAAATTTTGCTCTTCTTGTCTTTAAAGATTTATGTAAGTTACACCCATATCTTTACTCATATCTCATGAAGTGAAGTTAGTTGTGTAATTAAAGACATTATGCAAGTAATATAAAAAACTTAAGGTTTTGTAAAAAGTTCACTTAAATTAAAACAATACAAGTCAGATATCAAAATTAGTAAATATACTGTGAACTTTAACATTCTTTGCTTTATCTAGTAGTTTTAAAAAATACTATTTTCTAAAACTTAACTATTTTGTGTAGCTTATAAAGATTTATACAAATTTGTATAAAAAACAAAAAGGGTATCTTATGACACCCCTAAAAAAATAAGTATTTCAAAAATGGAGAGAAAAACTTTAATTTTTTTTATAAAGTTATTATCTGCCAAGTAAAGCAAGTGCAATCTGTGGCTTTTGATTTGCTTGAGTTAATATAGATTGAGATGCTTGTTGAATAATTTGTTGTTG
>JARHZF010000128.1 GCA_029258325.1 Anaerobiospirillum sp.
TTCATCTGTAAATGGAGATTTTGGTAAAAATTCACTTTCACCTGCTGCATACCATCTATAATTTACTGTATCTAAAGAATTTGGAAACATTCTTAACATACGATTAGAGATAAGTTCATGCAAGATATTAAGCTTATCATCAAGCTTTAATATTTCTCTTTCAAGATGATTACGTGATGCTGGATTTTTGATATAGATAAGTTCAACATCTTTAGCAAGACGATAACGACCATTTTTATCAAAGGCATCTCTATAAGAGATTACATTAGTTTTCCAGCCATATTTTTCTAAAAGCTCCTTGCTCTTTACCTTAATAAAAGGTGTATTAGACCAAGTGCCTGGATATACCATAAAGCTAAGTAGTGCTTGTTCATCTGTCATACCATGTAATTGAGAACTTGCACCAAATTTTCTTACAAATTCAGATGCTAAAGTATTAACAGGAATAATACGACCACTTGCTGATTGTATAGGTAATTTACCAAATTGCTCTGCATGTTCTCTTGAAATATCAAAAGGACCTGCATAAGCTGTATCATGATATAAACCTAAGGTTAAAAAAGAGCAAAGAACTAAAGCTAAAATACTTTTTGTTGTATGTGTTCTTGTCTTTTTAGGAACAAAGTTATCTTCTGTCTTATTTTCAAGTTTATTCCATAATAAGCGAAAACGTGAATGCTTATCAAAGAGCATAACTAATAAAGATAAGGTTAATAAGAAGTAACCTATATATGTAATAATACGACCTACTACATCATAATTTACAGATAAAATAGTACCTAATTCATCTTGATCGTATGAAGCTTGATAGAAGCGATAACCTTTTAAATCAAGAACATTGTTCATATAAACCTTTTGTTCAAATTGATTATCACCATCATATACTCTTAGCATACTTTCATAAGATGATGGACTATTAGAACCTGGATAACGATCTATTTTAAAATCGATTAATTCAATTTCAAAAGGAACTTTAAATTCATGATATGAGCCATCTTGATCTTGATAAGCTACAAGATTAGTTTTTTGACCTTCTCTTATATGCATTAAACCTTCATGACTTGTAACATGGGTAACAAAAGCACCAATTAAAATCACTATATAGGCAAGATGAACAATCATATATGACCATTTTTTATTAGAAATTAACTTATATCTTAAAGTTACAAAGATAAAATTTAAGACCATTAAAATCTGTAAAAAAATGAATAAAGGGGAGTAATAGATCATTACTTTAACAAAAGCAGTGCCATGCTTTGTTTCAAGAATTGTGGCAACTGCTATGAATAGACTATAAACTGCCATCAAGGCAAGGGCAAACCCTCTTGATGACAGTAAGTTTAAAAAGTTGTTAATCAACCTTTTTTCCTCTGAAATAACTTATTAAAAAAGCTATCAATTTCTTTGTGAAATCTATTACCTTTTTACGTTTAATAAATAACACAATAGCAATTGGTATGAATAATAAGCCAAGTGTAATACCTATAGCCTTTACCCAAGAGATTAATATGTTATTTTCACGAAGTAGACCATTATGAGCATCTTCAGTTGCAAAGCTTAAATTAGCAACTTCTGCAACTTTAACAAGCATCTTAATAGGTATTGAACCTTTTGGAATGTCTTGGTGACATGCTATACAAGTTCCACCTCTTGAAAGTTTTTCTCTTTGCTCTTCTGTTAAAGGCATAGATGTTGGCCAATGAGAGTCAACTGTTTGTACTTGTTCACCCTTTTCATTAATGATTTGCATGAAATCACCATGTAAATCTTTAATTGCACTTATTTGTACTTGAGTAAACTTACTTACATTGTCTCCATTTACATCAACAACATCAGCATATTTAGGTTCATTTGGTTTTGCATCGTATCTACCACCATCAATACCAAGACCCATAGCTGTTTTATTGCCATGACAATCTATACATTCACGAGCTTCTAAAGATGTGGTGTGAGGATTTAAAGGAGCAAGCTCCATTGAGTCCATACCTTCTTTGGTCTTGCCTGTCTTATTCCAAGCTACAACCTTACCATCTTTATCAATAACTGTATAAACTGATTGGATAACACCAACAAGAGGAGATACACGACCTTCACCATTTACGCCTAAAGGAGAATTTTCCCAACGTATATGGCTATAATCACCTAATGTAGGAGCACCATCTTGCATTACATATTTTTGATGATAGTCAGCAGTAGTTCCATCTTTTTCAACAACTTCAGGAGATGCAAGCCAATCTATAGACTTCTTAGTGTAATCAATTACAAACTTATAGCCATAGTATTGAGGTACCCATGTTGAGTGACATGCATAACACTCAAGCTTCTCCATGTGTCCTTTAACGTTAACCATTGCTGCTTCAGCTTTTTCTTTGTTCTTCCAAGTCTTGGTATCATTTAAAGTCTTTAATAAAGGAACTTCAAAATCAGAACCATTATCAGAGTGAACAATTACTTTATCGCCTCTACGTACAATATTACCAAATGGATTGCCACGTGATGTTAATAGATAGCCATCTTCTTTTGGATAAACTATACCAAAATCACGAGTTACCTTAAGTGGCTCGTCTGCAAGACCTCTTGGTTTGTTCATATCAAGTACTTTACCGTACTCATCACCATAACCTACAGGTAATTCCCATGGGTATTTAGTTGGAGTACCGTGACAGTCAGAACATTCAACCTCAATAGTTGCAAGAGTTGTTGAACCTATGTTGCCATTACCGTGCATAGAATTTGTGGTATGACAGTCTTGACATAATAGACCAGGAACTTCTTTACCATCTTTCATAATACGGTGGTGGGCATCACCTTTCATATGCTTGAAGACATAACCTGCATTTGGTTTTTGTGGCTGTGCATTTTCATCAAAAGGACCTTTATTAGTACTGCTTTCAAGAGCCATTAGACCTTGATATGCATGACCAATACGACGACCTGCTGAGTGACATGCTGCACAAGTTGATACTTGTACACCACCTGCTACTTCTTTGTCATTTATCTTGGTAGCTGACTTTCTAGTACCTTGCATTGAGTGTACTAAAACATGGCCTGGCTCATCTTTTGAAATTGAAGGATCTTTTCCTTCATAATAGCCTTCATTACCATATAAATTATGACAAGCAGCACAACCCATACCTCTGAAGTGACCGCGATCTTGATGACCCTTGTTACTTAAGTGACAAGCGTTACAATTTCTAAGATAAGTAAATGCAGCCTGATGTGGCATGTCTGCAAGCTCATCTAAGGTAGCTTCAGGTATTTGTTTTAGTTCTTTTGGATATTGTCCTGGGAATTTCTCGGCCATATCCTTCATATATTGAATATATATGTCAGTACCAAAACGAGGTGTTGGACCATCTGGATCATCTACATCATGATCTGAATATATATGATCTTTATTGTCAGTGTTAATGCCAAAGCTCCAAGTAATAGCCTTCATCTTACCTGCATCAGTATTCATCATAGATCTGTGAACATTATAAGTATGATCACTATGACAAAGACCACAAGTATTATCATTTACTTGTAGAGCTGCAGGAACAGGAGTAAACTCCTTTAAAGCACTATTAGCAGGAGCACCACTGTGAGCTTTATCTTTATCTAAAGTCTCACTAGGAGTTCCAGCGTGACATACTACACAACCATTAACATCACCTAGTTCCTTACCTTTAGCAAATATTTGTTGCATCATTTCTGATTCAAATGGGCGTGGAGGTTCGATACCTTGGTGACAGCTTAAACAGTTTTCGTTTTCACCTGGGAATTTCTGCTCTATTACTTCTGTATGCTGTTGAATTGGTTCTGTTTCAATACTACTTGGATTACTTTTTTTCCAATAAGAGAAATAGTAATTAAAAGTAAATATTAAAAAAAATCCAATCAAAGCAAGAAGCAATGTTTTAACAAATGGATTTTTCATACATACATCTCTATTTAATTAAATAAAATGTTAATTTAAGAAACATAATAGAAAAATGATATCCCTTTTATGTATGCTTAATTAGGCGTGTTTATAATACATAAACATGCTTATATAAACAATAAATAGTTGTCGCATTTTTATAAAAAAAATAAAAATATTTTAATTTGAGTTAAATAAACTATTCAACATTAATATAAAAAACTAAATAAAATATAGAAAATAAATAAAATAAACGCATCTTTAAAAATCAATATTGTAGATAAGTTATATTTAAAAAATAATCTATTTTTAGATTAAAATTTAACATTTGTTTAAATAAAAATTTATTCAGTAATATAATAGAAGTAAATTTATGTTATAAGATTACATTTTTATAATATCTTTTTTGTTTAGCTTTTAAAGTAAATATTTTATAATAGTATCAATAACACAAATATTTTTTGGAGAAGATCATGAAGAGTTTTACTAAAATAAGCTTAGTATTATTAACTGTTATAGGTCTATCATCATGTGCCAATAATAGTACATATAATAGTGATATTATCGAAATAATGAATAAGCCTATTATTGAGAACGCTTTCTCTCAAGGTGCTAATATTGATATTGACTATATGTCTAATATTCGTCCTATTCATGTAAGCACTATAGACTCTTGTTCTTATCAATTAAAAATAACTAAAAATGAAGAGATAAAAGCACTTTGTGATAAATTAATAAAAAGAGCTCAAAAGAAATTAGGCACTATAGATGAAACTATAAAAGAATTAAAGGTAATTAATACTACATATAAAGATGTAGATAAAATTGAATTTGAAAATCATATGAGCTCTATCTTAGATAAGATGATGCTTGATATAGTGCAAGTTAAAGAAGAAGATAAAGATAAGGCTTTCTTAAAAGCTTTAATTATAGAATTTAAAGCTACTATTGAAATGTCTAAATATGTATTAACAGAATCAAAAAATACCTATGTGCAAAACTTAGCACTAAGAGCTATACAGCATAAAGAAGAAGAAATAAAAATAGCATCTTCTATCTTAGAATCTATACAATAAGATTTTAATTACTTAAGTTTTAAAAAGAGGTAGACTAACCTACCTCTTTTTTTATGCTTTAGTTTTTTAGCTTTTTTTTAGATATTTTTAGTAGTACTTGTGATTTTTGTGTTGTTGCTTAAAACAACATAGTACTATCTTGTGCAGAAACAACATAAATCTCACATGAACCTTTTTAGTTTTTTTTAATTTACCTTTTTTAAATTAGCTATAAAACCTATAACTTTAGTCTCATTTTTTGCCTCAAATAAGACTATATATTTTTTATTAATTAAATCAATATCTAAAATCTTTCCTCTACCAAAGTATCGGCTTTCTACAATATCACCCTTTAAAAGAGTATTTTCATGTTCTCCTTTTTCTTCTTTTTCTATCTTTTTCTCTTCTACATAAATATTTTTAGCCTTACCTAAATTTAGGCAAACATCTTTAGATAGCTCATATAAAAAGCGTGATACTACCCTATTTTTAAAATATCCATTTACAATTGTTTGACCTTGAGATTGTAGTAAAAATAGCTGTATACGAGCACGTGTTATACCTACATAAAAAAGACGTCTTTCCTCTTCAAGGCTATCTTCATCAAAAGATTTAGCACTTGGAAATATAGCTTCATTTAAATCAGGTATAAATACATAATCATATTCAAGACCTTTTGCATTATGAATAGTAGATAAAATTACTGCATTTTGTTCATCATTATCCTTATAAGCATGTCTCATACTTATATTTATAAGAAAATCTGCAATATTTGAGTTATCTTCTTTATCTTGATAATTTTTACATAAGCTTTTAAAGATTTTTAAAGAACTTAAAGCAAAGCCATCATCATTATCACGTAAATATTTTTCATAACCTGAACTATTTAAGATAGTCTCCAAGGCATCATAAGGTTTTTTATGTATGATAGAGAAATTATCTTCAATAGTTTTTATAAAATTATAAACTAATTGATTGTTTCTAAGTCTTGTTAGAAGAGAATTTGTACTTGTATCCTCATATATTAAATATTTAAGTGCTTTAAAATAAGACATCTTTAAAGCACGAGCTGTATTTTCAATAAGCTCTATTGTCTTATCACCAATACCACGAGTAGGTTCATTAATAATACGCTCAAAAGCCATATCATCATCTGTATTTAAAATAAGTTTTAAATACGAGACAACATCTTTTGTAACCTTTCTTTCAAAGAAACTTAAATCACTTAATAAAACATAAGGTATTTTCTTATCAATTAAAGCTGTCTCTAAAACAGGAAAAGAAAATCTACTTCTTACTAAAATAGATATACTTCTATTTTCTTGAGTGCTTAAAATCCTTTCTATATGATCTACTATATAACAAGTCTGATCTTTTTGTGAATCACAATTAACAATAATTGGCTTCATAGAAAGAACACTATTATTGCAACTATCTAAATTATTGTTATCAATATCTACATTGTTATTATAGATATTAGAAAAATTTATAAGATCACTATTTTTTTGATAAAGATTTTGGTTTTTCTTAGCATTAGGATTATCTGCTTTAATCATATCATCTGTACTTAAATCTTGACGCATAGCAATTAACTTACGTCTTAAATCTGAGTGATTATTTGAAATAGAATCAAAAGCTAAATTTAAGATATGACCTTGTGATCTATAGTTTTTTATAAGATAAAAAGTCTTAACATTAGGATAATCCTTATCAAAGTCCATAAAGTAATCAACATTAGCTCCTCTAAATGAGTAAATGGTTTGATCAGGATCGCCTACAATAAAAAGATTTTTATGATATGAAGATAATTTTTTTACAAGTTCATATTGATTATCATCAATATCTTGAAACTCATCAACTAAGATATACTCGAAGTTTTTAGCTGTAGTTTCACAAAGAGTTTTACTATTGTTTAAAATATCAAGAGTAATTGCAATTAAGTCGTTAAAATCTAAAGAAAAAGAGCGTCTTTGCTCATAAATATAAAGTAAAAATACCTTTTTATAAAGATCTTCTGCACCTAAAGCTCTTTGCAAAAGATACTCTGTATCTTGTGTATACATTAAATTTACATAATCTAAGGTACTTTTTTCTTTAGTGATAAAGTCTAATACCTTAGATATAGTCAATTCTTTTTTCTTTATATTATGTTTCTTATAGATAGATGTAAGTAATTGTTTTTGATCTATTGCATCTAAAATAGAGAAATTTTGAGGATAACCTACAGTTTGAATATTATCTTTTAAAAAAGTAGCACAATAACCATGAAATGTAGTTACAAAAGGTGCAAGTGCATTTTCGCATAAAGCATTTATACGCTCTTTCATTTCAAGGGCTGCTTTATTTGTAAAAGTAATACATAGTATATTTGATGGATATATACCTAAAGCATTAACTAAAAAAGCATATCTATAAGTTAATGTATGTGTTTTACCTGTACCTGCACCTGCTAAAAGACGAATAAAACCATCTGTAGTTTCTACAGCCTCTCTTTGCTCTTCATTTAGTTTATTTAAATCAAACACTTTTACCTAACCTTTACTTTACACGTCCACCATTTGATATTTTGGTAAAATCAAATAAATTTCTATCTAATAAATGTGATGGTACTACATTTTGTAAAGCCTTAAATATAATTTCAGTACGTTTTGGATTTTCTTTATCCCATGCTCTTAACATATTAAGCATAGCAGCTCTTTGTTGATCTTCACCATGACCACAAAGACCTTTTGGTAATAAAGGATAATCTTTTAACTTTGATAATTTTATTAAATCAACTTCTTTACAATAACAAAGTGGTCTTATTACAGTTAAAGTATCATCATCTGTACGTAAAATAGGAGGCATAGTTTTAGTAATGCCTGCGTAAAATAAATTTAAAAAGTATGTAGCTAGAATATCATCTCTATGATGACCTAAAGCTACTTTAGTACATCCTATTTCACGAGCAGTTGAATATAAAAAGCCACGTCTCATACGAGAGCATATAGAGCACATTGTTTTATTAGTGCCTTTTATCTTCTCTTGAGAAATTTCAAAAACAGGTCTTTTTAAGATTAAATAATCTAAACCTACTTTCTTTAAATGGTCTTCAACTACATTTTCAGGTGTATTTGGAAAACCTGCATCTATGTGTACTGGTACTAAAGAAAAAGGAAATGGAGCTGATCTCTTTAAAGATAAAAGCAAATCTAAAAGTGCATAACTATCTTTACCACCAGATATACAAACCATTACCTTATCATTAGGTTCAATCATGCCAAAGTCACCTATAGCATGACCTACCTTACGTCTTAATCTTTTAAATAATTTATCAGCCTTATACTTTTGAGTTTTATCTTCTATATTAAAGTATGGACTTACACAACGAGCGTATTGGTCTGCTTTTAAAGGCAAATCAAGGTCATCGCGCATTTTATCTCCTTAAAGTACTGGATTAGTTGTTGGAATTTTTCTTAAAACAGCTTTAGGTGTTATTACAGCAACATCGCAAGTTAAGTTATCAATAACTTTTTCACAAATATTACCAAGTACAGCTGATGCTATACCAGTACGAGCTGATGTTCCTATAAATAAAGCTGTAGGTTTTAATTGTGTACAAAGCATAGGAATAACATCTTGAGGATTGCCCTCCCTTATATGTACACAAGATGAATCTATTCTATGACGATGGGCAAAAGATAAAATAGTTTTACAACTTTCTTTTAACATTTCATCAGATACCATAGTTGGCATATAACCTGGCATATCAATAGATGATGGTGGTTGAATTGGAGGAATTGCTGTAACTAAATGAATTTGACATTTAGTTAATTGAGACAATTCTTGAGCCTCTCTTAAAAGTCTAATATTAGTAAGTTTAGTACTAATATCATCAAGACTATCTAAATTAATAGCAACTGCAATTTTTCCTGTAGGATGCCAAATATGATCTTTTGCAACTAAAACAGGAATTGGGGAATGTCTTAATAATTGCCAATCAAGAGGAGTAAAGATAACAGAATCTAAGATACCATGAATATCTGCAGATTTTATAATAAGATCAATACTATTTTCTTTTGCAAATTCAACTATATCAACGCCTAAGCTTTTTGACCAAATAACCTTACTTTTAATATCATATCCAATTGTATTAATACGTAAATAAGCATCTAACCATTTTTCATGCTTTTTAATAAGTTGTTGTTGAATATCCTCTTTATGCTCAATAGATAGCATTGAAGTTAAATCCCATGAATTATCAAAACATGGCATAATAGCAATAACTTCAATTTTTTTACTATCTTCTTTATGTTTTTGAGATGTAAGTAATGCTAAAGCCCTCTCTAGAGCAAATTGTCTCATTTGTCTTGGCTCTATAATAGCAAGAATTTTTTTAAAACTTCGCATAAAAACTCCTTTTGCAAATAAAAGCTATTTTTGACTTTTGCCGCATAAAACTTTAGTTGATGCTATTAACTCCATCCATGCTTCTTGAACTTTATTTACATATCGCATATGAATCTTTTTTGATGCTTTGTAATTATAGTGATAATTGCCAACACCTTTCCATATATCACCATTTACTTTTTCAATTTCACGTCTTATCAAATAACCCATAGCCCATATATTATGGCAAGGTTTTTTTTGAATATCTTCTTTTGATAGAGCAAAACGAGAAAGTTCACCTAAACGCACATCATTAATTTGAGCAGGACCACAGTCTTTAGTACCATTTTTATTACGTGAACACTTACCAGAAACATCACCTCTTTCTACATATAAAATAGAATATAAAAGCTCCTCTGGTAAGTCAAATTGATAAGAGACCCATGCTATGCAATTTTTATATTCTGCATATTTTTTCATGGGAGCTTTTGAATAAGCTATATCACGCCAATGCTCTGCATTTTGCTTACAAGGTTCTATTTGAGCATTAGCATTTTGTACAAAAAATATAAAAGTAAAAAATAAGAAAAAATATTTAATTATTTTCATTACTTTAGCTCTTTTAATTCTAAAAGACTATCAACTAAAACTTCCTCTAAATCCTCAAAAGAATTTTCCTCAAAAGTAATTTTTTGAGCACTTGGATTTGGCTTTGCAAATTTTACTAAAGGAGCTTTGACTAAATTTGAGCCCTCTCTTATATCATTAACCTTAATACTTTCAATAATTGTTTTAACTCTTTTATCTTTATTAATTAAAGATAAAGGTCTTAACATAAAGACTAAAGGTTCTTGATAATCTTGTAAATTTACAATTAAAGTTGTATTGCTAGCTCCTTGTAATTGCTTAATAATAAGCTCTGAAGTATTAGCAGTAGTTGTTGCCATAAAACCTTGATTTTCAAGTTTTATATTTTTTATATCCCAAGGATAACTATCAGAGTCATAAAATCTAAGAATAGTTGTACCATATTGAGGTATAGCTATTTGTTCATTTGGAATATAAGAGTAAGACAGACGTAAAATACCACTTTCCTCATCTCCTGGCACAACTACAGGGGATGGAATTTCTGTAGTTAAATCAAGATCTGATTTGGTATCATTTTTTAAAACGTTTTCTTTTAATTGCTCTTTAGTTCTATAGTCTAATAAATACTCACCTAACTCAGGTGGAGCTTTAGGTGCCTCAATAGCACTTAATACATATGGAGCATATAATGCCACCATAAAGAATAAACAAGATTTTTTATAATTAATTATCATATTACAATATATATTATTTATATAAATTAAAGCTATTCTACATCAAAACCTAGCTCTTTTAATAAATTTCTATCGTTTTTATTAGTAATGCCTTTTATTAATAAAGTAGATAATTCATGACGCTCTCTATAATTTTTGCGTAAATAATCAAAAGATTGACCATCTATACATGTATGTTTAAAGAGATTAACATCATAATTTACATCATAGACAAGATAGACAAGACGCGTAATTAAATTTAAATCAATAACACTATCCTTATCTAAAGTTACACTTAAAACTTCTTTTTTTAAGTTTTTAAGTAGAGGTTTTTTATCTATATTAAAGTATTTTGCTAAGGCATCATAAAGCATTAAAGTTGCCTTTAACTTAGATTCATAAGAATAACCTGCAATATGTGCTGTATGTCCTTGCAAATAATTTAATAATTTTCTATTTTTTAAATGTGGCTCATTTTCAAAAACATCAAGCCATACTTTAAAGTCTTTATTTATATTTTCTATAAAATAAAGTAAAGCATCATTATCTATAACATCACCACGTGAGGCATTAATTAAAATACAATCCTTTTTTAAAAGTTTAAGCTCATCTAAAGTAAACATATGATAAGTCTTATAAGGACCATCTTTTATTAAAGGTACATGTAAAGATATAATATCTGCATCTAAAACACGTTTAAAATCATCATGACAACTAACATCACCTAAGTCTTTTTTAGGTGGATCGTATTTATAAATATTAAAACCAAGTGCTTTTGCTCTTTGTTCTGTTTGAGAACCTGTATTACCACAACCTACAATAGCTAAGGTTTTATCTTTTATCTTTATATTAAAACGTGAAATTAAAGTTAAGAGTGTAGATAAAATATAATCACCTACAGACTCCCTATTATTACCAGGAGCTGATGTAAACTCTATATTTTTACTCTTAAGTAATTCTCTATCAATATGATCAAAGCCTGCTGTTGCTGTACCTACAAATTTAAGTTTATTTGCATCTTTTAAAAGATTGCTATTTACCAAGGTTACAGATCTAATTAAAAGTGCATCAATATCAATCAAATCCTGACTGTTTATAGAGCGACCATCTTTTAATATAACAGTTGCAATATCTGAAAAGATTTCATGAGCATGAGGCATGGCCTTATCAATTAAAATTTTCATATGATTTATTCCTTTCAATTGTTTTATATACTTAAGTTTGTATATCAATTATAATTTAGAAATCTTATTTAAGATTAATTTAATAATGTTTTTCTCTAAGGTAAAAAAAATGACTTCAATATGTAATAACTTTAATGGCAAAAGAACAAAAGCTTTACTTTTAGGTTCAGGCGAACTAGGTAAAGAAGTTTGTATTGAGCTTATGCGTATGGGTGTTTATGTAATTGCTTGCGATAAATATGAAAATGCACCAGCTATGCAAGTTGCAAATGATTTTGCTGTTATTAATATGAAAGATAAAGAGGAACTTAGAGCATTAATTCATAAAGTAGAACCAGATTATGTAATACCTGAAATTGAAGCTATCTCTACTACAACTTTAGTTGAGCTTGAAGAAAGTGAAAACTTAAATGTTATTCCATCAGCTAAAGCTGCTAATATTACAATGAATAGAGAGGCTATACGTAATCTTGCAGCAAATGAATTAGATCTACCAACCTCACCATTTTTCT
The DNA here is from genome assembly GCA_029258325.1 of Anaerobiospirillum sp. GTDB lineage: Bacteria > Pseudomonadota > Gammaproteobacteria > Enterobacterales > Succinivibrionaceae > Anaerobiospirillum_A. Next base: position 12,322 of record JARHZF010000128.1, read on the forward strand.
TTGCCTCATCTTTAGAAGAAGTTAAAGATAATATTCACACTGTAGGCTATCCTTGTATTATGAAACCTGTTATGAGCTCATCTGGCAAGGGTCAAAATACTATAAGAAATGAAGAAGATATTGAAAGAGCATGGATTGATGCTTGTACTTCAGGTCGTGGTGGTGAAGCTCGTGTTATTGTAGAGGGCTTTGTTAAATTTGATAGAGAAATAACTTTGCTTACAATTAGTGCATGTGATGGTATTCATTTTTGTAAGCCTATAGGTCACAGACAAGAAGATGGTGACTATAGAGAATCATGGCAACCTGAGATACTTGATGATGAATTAATGATAGAATGTAAGAGAATAGCATCTCAAGTAGTTAAATCTTTAGGTGGTTATGGTCTATTTGGTGTAGAACTATTTATATGTGGTGATAGTGTAATCTTCTCAGAACTATCTCCTCGTCCTCATGATACAGGCATGGTGACTTTAATATCACAAGATATGTCAGAATTTGCTCTACATGTAAGAGCTTTACTAGGTCTACCTATTGGTGAAATCACTTTCATAGGACCATCAGCATCTGCAGCTGTAGTAGTTGAAGGTCGTGGTAATGATCTTACTTACTCAAACTTAAAAGATGCTTTATCTGTATGTAAGAGCTCACAAATTAAAATATTTGGTAAACCAAGCGTAGATGGTCACAGACGTTTAGCTGTTACCCTAGCTCGAGCAAATAATGTAGATGAAGCTTTAGACTTTGCAAAACAAATGCGTAGTAAAATAGGAGTAGAGGTGAAATAATGGCAATTCCACTAAAAAGATATGAAACAATGGATATTTACATTTTAGTATCTGCTGTTAATATGCAACTTAGAGATGAATTTTCATCTATTGAAGATCTATGTAAAACTCATGAAATAGATCAAGATAAACTTGTAAAACGCCTAAAAGATGGTGGTTTTAAATATATTAAAGAACAAAATCAGTTTAAATAAATGTCAAATAATATAGATAGACAATATTTATTTGTACTACCTGTTCCTCTAATGTCATCAAGCCTCAATGCAAGGCTTGGTGGCATTGCTTTTTTTAAAACAGATGCTACATTTAATATTATAGGTAAAAAGGAGTTTATAGCTTGCAGAACTCCTCCTTTTATACTACCTTCTGCAAACTTCTTGTATTCACAAGGTTTTATTCCAAATTCTTATGCAAATGCTCTTTGTGAAAGTGACTTTTTTGATAAGATATTACCTCTTTTTAAAGAAAGTAATACTACAATAGTTACTTTTTCACAAAGATATATGCAAATCTTAAAATCTATTGCTCTTCGTTGTTTTAAAGATGTAGATGTTTTTAATAATGTCTTTAGCATATTAGATATAAAAGTTGCACTGCAAAGTTGTAATCTTTTTGGTAATGTTAAAACTAAAGCTAAAGATAGTATTTTGCATAAAGCTTTTGAGTTAGGTTTTAAATTTGATAATAATGATATTTTCTCAAGACTTGATGCTCTTTATCATGTAACCTTACATCTTTTAAAAAATGATAATAGATTGCTTAGTTATCTTATGCAAGGTAATGCTCAAAAATATGAGCTTATAGATAAGAGTATTGCTGATAATACTTGTCTTTTTACTTTAGATAGTGACAAAAAAGAATATTTTATCTTTAAAGCATTAAAACGTGAAGATAATTTACTTTTTGCCTTAAAGCTAGATTTTTCTAAGAATAAAGAAACTGTAAGTCTTGATTTAGATGATGCAAAACTTATTGCTCCTACTAATATACTTACAGAAAAAAGATGCTTTGATTTAAAAATAGATAAAGATGCTATTATCTCTAAATTACTTGTAGATGAAGAGTATGAAGAGAACTTTATTTATCCTTTTTATAAAGATTATCTTTTAAATTTATCTAAAGTTGATCTTAATGTCTTTAATAAGATAAAAGATAAAGGTGATATTCTAAATATAGATAAAAGAGCATCACGTAAACTTAAACAAAAAATCTTTTTATTTAAAGCTGAAAATAAAGAGGGTCTTTTACTTGATAGTGAAAGACAATCTTACTATCAATATTGCGTACAAGCACTGCAAAAAGAAGCTCCTCGCTATATGAAAGAATGTGAACTTATTATCGATAATTTAAATGAAAATGATAATAAGTCTTTTGCTTTAATGAATAAGATTAGTAATTATATAACTACACTTTAATTATGAAATTTATATTTAAAAATGCAAAGTGTGATGATGAATTTAAGCTCTTATTTCAAAAGGAGCTTTATTTTAAATTAAGATCACATGATATTAGTATTGATAAGCACGATCCTATCTTAAATCCTTTTGCTTTTGATGAAAAAGTATATGAGGTAGAAGATGATAGTTTAGAATGTTTGCTTGATGCCTATGCATCTATGCTTTTACATACTATTTATAATGAAGAAGATGCTCTTGAAGATGCTATTTTTGAGTCAACTATGGCAAATCATGGTTAATTAAAAAGGGGAGCTAAATATCTCCCCTTCAACTTCAACTAACTTCACATTTTATGAAAAATAAAATTCACTTCTTTATTTAAAATATTCAATTAGTATTTTTTATTTTAGTATAAAATGCTTATATGAGCTTATTTTATAAATGATCTGATTTCAATTATATACTTCTTTCCATCAAAATCACCTACTAAAAAGTTTTCCTTATGTTCGTTACCTTTATGATCTTCAATTAACACAATAACTTTTTGAATGTTTTTAAATTTTTCATTCATCTTTTCATCATCAGTATAATCGCTAACTTCTAAAACTTCATATTTCTTAAGACCACCTCCCTTCTTAGATTCTTCAGCTAAACCTTGAAATAGAGATTTTGCATACATAGCCCCTACACTCTTTTGATCTTGTGATGATACATAAAATAAAGAATAAGCTTTCTCGCCATCACCATCAGATAAACTTTTAAAAAAATCTAAAACAAGACTATCTGCTGATTGACCACCACATGCTGTAATAAAAATAAAAGATGATAATACTATAAGTTTAGATATAAGTTTTTTCATATAAAAAATCCCTTTAAAATAAAATATTTTTATTAATTAAAAAATTTTATAATTAAACATAAGTTTAATATACTTTATTTTATACAAAACTGATATAAATTTTTAGTTTGTTAAATTTTGGTGATTTACACAATAAAAATATAATAAAAATACCTATCTATATAAGATATAAAGATATTTGATATTAAAAAATGATATGTTTTGTATAAAAAGTCATTAAGTTGAAAAAATTTATCTAAAAATATTACAAAATATAGATCTTTATGTGAATATAGTAGTTTAGATCTTTTATGAAAGTATTTTCTTAAATGCTAATGTAAAAGCTAACTTAAATTAAAAATCTACAAGTCAGATAGCTAAATGTATTCATTTACTATAATCACTAACACTGTGAACTTTAAAGCCTACTTATATCATTTTTTACTTATAAAAGATCTAAAAAGCTTTTTAATAAAAAATAAAAAGGAATATTAAAAAATATTTAATACTCCTTAATAACTTAATAAGTTCTATATGTAAATATTAAAGCTATCTTTATTGCTTTTTATTTTTTAACTTCCTTTATATCCTTAACATCAAGATTATAAATTAAATTTTCACCTTTATAATCACCTATATAGAAAAGGAAGTCAGCTTCATTACCATTTTTTTCTTTTACATGTACAGTAACTAATTTTATACCTTCTTTTTCTTTAAAATCAGTAACTTCTTTAACTTCAGAGCTTTCAAAGCCACCTAATTTCTTAGTATCTTGAGCAAGTGCAACTAAACTATCTTTTAAGATTTTAGCCATTTCATCATGCTCTTGTTCTTCTCTTGAAATACTTATTAATTTATAAGCTTGTTCACCATCACCCTTTTCAATATAACTTAAAAAGTTTAAGGCAACTTCTTCATCCTTTGAACCACCACAGGCACTAAGAGTAATTAAAGATAAAGCTATTAAAAGACTTGATAAAAACTTTTTCATAAGAGTTCCTTTTTATTAAAGTAAAAAATATATCTACATAACTAAAATAGTTAATAAGATCTTAAATATACTTTATTTCATAAAAATAATACATTATTTTTTCTTTATTTTGTGCAAATAAAGATATAAGAACAATATATAAAAAAACTAGTTCATGTGAAATTTACGTTGTTTTACCCCAAAAAGCACTATGTTGATTATAGGTAACAATACAAAAATCACAAGGACTAAAAAACTAAAAAAAAATATACTTCAAGTGAGATTTATGTTGTTTCTACACAAGATAGGCACTATGTTAGTTTAAATATAGTAATTTTGATAGGTAAAAGTGTTAAAGTTCACAGTACATTTACTAGTTGTGATATAAGATTTGTACTTTTTTAAAAGTGAACTTTTTTAGAAATTAAAAAAGGTAAAAATAACACGAGGCTATTTTTACCTTTTACCCAAACAACATTAAAAAATGTATCTAGTTATTATCGTCAGCAATCTTTGATGCTACTGCACCCTTTTGATGCTTATACTTAGCATTCTCTCTTTTTGTATAAGGGTGAAGACAATCACTGTCTAATCTTTCAAAATTTAAAGCACCAATAGACATGCCTGGAATTAAAATCAAATGTAATGGACCTGCATTACAGAACTCAAGCACAATATTACCAGACCAACCTGGATCAATTCTATGAGCTGTAGCATGAACCATAAGTCCTAAACGTGCAAGTGATGATCTACCATCAAGCCAACCTACAATATCAGATGGCAAAGTAACAGATTCACGTGTTACACCTAAAGCAAAGCCACCTGGAGCTAAAGAAAAACCTTCTTGTCCTCTTTTGATTGGCTTTGTTGTTATATCTTCCATTATAGCTGAAATTTCAGCAGAACTTTGACCTAAATTTAAAGCAGATATAACTTTATGTGACTTAAAGACACGAAACTCATCGCCTAAAGTAAGATCTACAGATACACCTGTAACTACTTTATTATCAGGACGAGGTTCTATAATAATTTCTTTATTATCTAAACACTCTAAAATTTGTCTATCATTAAGTCGCATATATATCCTTTATTAGATAAAATCAATTATTTAATAATGTATTATTATACATATTTTATTTGATTTATAAATAAGGAATTTTTTCATATTATAATAAAAAAGCACCTAAAAGATAACTCCCTTAGATGCTTTTTTTTATTTTTTTCTAAAAAAATACTACTCTTTTACTTTAGTTGTCTTTTTAGTAGTTGTTCTTTTAGTTGTACTTGTAGCTTTTTTTGTAGTACTTGCCCTCTTAGTTGTACCTGTAGCTTTTTTTGTAGTACTTGCTCTTTTAGTTGTACTTGTAGCTTTCTTTGTAGTACTTGTTTTCTTAGTTGCACTAATATTTTCTACAATATCCCACTTTTTACTTGTCTCATTATAAAAAGCAGTCCAACCTGTAGCCTTACCATCAACTTGCGTCATAAGGAATTGCTTTTTCATCTTACGTGAAAATCTAACTTCTGTATAATTACCATCATTATCAGTTAAAGGACCTTCTGCTAAATAATGGAACTTAGCAGGTATTCTATCCTTAAACTCTTTTAGCTCTTTAACTAAAGGAGCTCTAATTTCTTTGACTTTAGGGAAGTTATGAGCTGCTAAAAATACACCTGTTACACCATCACGTAAAACATAGTGTGAACCTTCTGCTTTACATAATAATTCTGGTAAATCAACAGGATCTTCTTTTGGTGGAGCTACATCTCCATTTTTTAAGATCTTGCGTGTATGCTTACATTCTTCATTTGTACAAAGCATATAAGGACCAAATTTACCAGATTTTTTAACCATGGTAGAGCCACATTTATCACATTCAATAGTAGGACCTACATCATATTCTGACTCAAAGTTACCCTTTTCCATTAAGTAACCTTGACACTTTGGTGAATTACTACAAATATGTAGTTTTTCTTCTTTGTTTATAAAAAATGAATCCATAATTGCGTGACATTTTGGACAACGCTTACGTGCACGCATTAGCTCTGCCTCTTGCTCTTCTGTAAGATCTTTATCGGCAAAAGCATTTAAATCTATTTCTTTTAAATCTATAGTATTTTTACATCTTAGATCTTTATGCACAGATTTATCATTATAGCCCATACAAGTTAAGAAAGTACCTGTTTTACCTGAACGTAAAATCATATTGTACTTACCACACTTAGGACATAAATAATCAAGTTCTAAATACACATTTTCAGCCATACCACCATCACTTTCAGGTAGGCTTGCTTTATCTAAGGTTGTCTTAAATTTACTATAAAAATCATCTAGACATTTAATCCAATCTTCATGACCTTCAGCTATGTTATCTAATTGTTTTTCCATATCTGCGGTAAATTGTTTATCCATAAGGTCTGTAAATGATTGCATTAATCTTTCTGTTACCACTTCACCTGTCTTTTCTGCATAGAACTTACCACGCTCAAGTCTTACATAGCCACGCTCTGATATAGTCTTTATAATAGCAGAATATGTAGATGGACGACCTATACCATCTTTTTCAAGCTCTTTAACTAAAGATGCCTCTGTATAACGAGCAGGTGGTTGAGTAAAGTGTTGAGCTTTATCTAAAGATACTAATTTAAGCTCATCACCCTTTGCAACATTAGGTAATACAACTTCATCACTAGATGTTTTCCATACAGCTCTAAAGCCATCAAAAGTAACAACACGTCCTAATGTCTTTAATTGATATTGACCATTATCAACAAGAATAGTTGTAGTTAAATACTCTTGAGGTGTCATTTGACATGAAAGATAACGTTGATAAATAAGGTTGTATAACTTTCTTGCATCCTTTTCAATGCTAGCAGGTAAATCCTCTGCTTTTAAAGTTGCATAAGATGGACGAATAGCTTCATGAGCCTCTTGTGCTTGTCCTTTTGATTTATAGTAATTTGGAGTTTTAGGTAGATATTTATCTCCAAAATCATGTTTAATTACATCACGAGCTGCAACAATAGCCTCTTGTGATAAATTAACACTATCAGTTCTCATATAAGTAATATAACCATTTTCATAAAGCTTTTGAGCTACAAGCATAGTCTTACTTACACTAAAACCTAAAACTTGATTTGCAACTTGTTGTAGTGTTGAGGTGGTAAAAGGTGGTTTTGGACTTGTCTTACCACTTTTTTGTTCAACTGATGAAATTATAAATTTATTCTTTTTAAGCTCTTTTTCAATAGCACTAGCTTCTTTTTCATTATGTATATCTAAGCTCTTACCATCTTTTTTAAATAAAGATAAATTTAAATTTTCTTTATTTTGTGTCTTAGTCTTTGCATCAATTGTCCAATATTCTTCAGGATTAAAATTCTTAATCTCCTTTTCTCTATCGACAATAATTTCAACAGCAACAGATTGTACACGTCCTGCACTAAGACCACGACCTACTTTTTTCCAAAGAAGAGGTGATAATTTAAAACCTACAACTCTATCTAAATAACGTCTAGTCATTTGAGCTTCAACTAGACTCATATCAATTTCTTTTGGATTTTGAAAAGCTTTTAAGATAGCGTTTTTAGTAATTTCATTATAAGTTACACGCCAAAATCTATCTTTTTTACCACCTAAAACTTCACGTAAATGCCATGCAATAGCCTCACCCTCTCTATCAGGGTCAGTTGCAAGATAGATTTTATCGCTTTCTTTAGCAAGAGCTTTAAGTTCTGTTACGACTTTTTTCTTGTCATCCATAATGACATAGTTTGCACGCCACTTGTCATTAGGATCAACACCCATTTTTTCAAAATCGTTATCTGCCTTTTTTACTCTCTTACCTGTAGTAGTCTCTTTTGTGGTAGATTTAGTTGTACCATTTTTAGGTAAGTCACGAATATGACCTACTGATGCCTTTACGATGTAATCATCTCCTAAAAAAGCATTAATCTTTTTTGCCTTAGATGGAGACTCCACTATAACTAATGTCTTACCCATAGTATAAAAAACCTACCTTATCTAATTACTTTATATGTCTCATCATCATTTACTGATGCGAGAATATTTTCTTTTATAGAAGTTTTTAAGCCACATAAAACTAATAATTCTTTTATCTTTGAAATTATAGTTTTATTTTCTTTTTTAACAATATCTATTTTTAATGCAAGATCATAGGTATGCATTGTTCTATTATAAATATATTCATCTGATGTTGATATTTCATCAATTAAACCATAGTTTAATGCATCTATTGCAAGCCAATGTTCACCTGTTGCAATTTTCTCAATATCTAAATTAGGTCTATATTTTAAAATTTGCTCTTTAAAACGCATATGAATAAGTTCAAGCTCTTCTTTAAACTTAGCACGACCTTCATCTGTATTCTCACCAAAGAAAGTAAGTGTTCTTTTATACTTACCTGCTGTAATTTGTTCATATTCAATATCATGTTTATTTAAAACTTTATTAAAGTTTGGAATAGAAGCAACTACACCTACAGAGCCAATATAAGAAAAAGGAGCAGCTACAATCTTATTTGCAACACAAGCCATTAAATAGCCACCAGATGCTGCAACAGAATCTACAGTACAAACTAAATTAATATTTCTATCTCTAATACGTGTAAGTTCTGATGCACAAAGACCATAAGAATTTACCATACCACCTGGAGAGGTTAGATTAACAATAACTTCGTCTTTATCTGTAGCTACATCTAAAATAGCATCAACTTGCTGTCTTAAATTTTCAACTTCAGAACCTTTAGTATCACCATTAAAGTTAATTACAAATAAATTTTTAGGGCAAAAAACACCATTTTGCTCTTTTTCTTGTAAAGATTTTAAGAACAATTCTCTTTCTTTTTTCTTATTAATTTTTTTATCTTTACTATTCTTTTTCTTTTCTTTATCGAGCTCTTTTAATTCTTTTTCATCTAAAAGCTTAGTGTCAGGATGAGCTTTTCTCATCTCCTTTTCTAAAAACTTCTTTCTCTTTTTAAATTTATCTTTAAGATCTATTAATTTTAAATTTATCTTATTTTTACCATCTAAATTTTTAGATTTTAAAGCTGCAATAAGTCCTACTATTGGCAAGGATAAAAGAGCAACTATAATTAAAGTCTTTAAGAAAAAAGATGCTATATCTAAAAAAAATTCCATCAAAAACCACCTTATTTATATTATAAATCTTTACTATCTAAGGCTTTAATACCTTTTTCTGTTATCTTTAAGCAATCATCATCAATCACTATATATTGTTGTTTATATAAATGACCTATAGCTTTTTTAAACTTACCCTTAGATAGACCTAAAACTCTTTCAATCTCGTTTGGATCTGACTTATCTGTAAGATATAAAACACCATCGTCATTATATATTACGGATAAAATAGCAAAAGCAGCCTTTTCTATACCCTCACGACCTCTTTCATTTAATGTTATATCAAGTTTACCATCATTACGAGCATTTAAGATAAAACCATCTACTCTCTTACCTATAGATATAGGTTTTACAATATCATTTTTATAGATAAGACCATAGTATTTATCATCAACTATAACACGATAGCCTAAAGGAGTATGAGATATAGCAACAACACGAACTTTATCACCATTTTTATAAAGTTTTAATGGTGCTTTATCTTCTATATATTTATTAAATCTTTGTGTACCAAAAAGACGACCTTTATCATCTATAGCTATTAAGACAAGAGCATCACGCCCTACCTCAAAAGTTCCTCTTTGTTCTGATACAGGAACTACTAATTCTTTTGGAATTCCTAAATCTAAATAGGCTGTACCACAATCTAATGAAGTAACTTTAAGTTTACCTGTTTGTCCTAAAAGGAAATAAGGATGTCTTGCTGTTGCGTATACTCTTTGATTATCTACATATAAAAATACATTTAGAAACTGACCTATTTCACAATCTTTTGGTAATTGTCTTCTTGGAACAAAAAGAGAACCAAAGTCTTTAGCATCAACAAATGCACCTTGATCGTTTAAATCAACGATTTCTAAGTTATTCATATAACCTAAGCGAACTTCATCTTGCATTTTTAGCCTCATAAAAAATTTTTCTTTTTTATTATTATAAAAACAAATAAAAAAAGCTACCTTTTTAATAAAAAGTAGCTTTTTTAATAAAACGTTACTAAACGTTTAAAAAAATCTTTTATCGATTAAGCACGCATAAAATCAACGTGAATAATACGTGAAGTTACTGGATGGCGTTGAATTGCAACTGGCTTAACAGTAATTGCTTGACCATCTAGATTAATGGTTAGAGTTTCTTTGTAGAACTCATCTTTGATAGAAGCTAAAATTAATTTCTTCTCATCTAAAGTAATTGAAACAGTATCAACATTTGCACCAACGATGATTGCTGGAATTTGTGCATTGCGACGTAGGCGGCGGCTCGCACCTCTACCTAAATCATTACGAACTTGTGCATCTAAAGTAATTGCCATTTTGGTAATCCTATAAATTAAAATTAAAATAAATAAAACTTATCTTTCGCGACCAAAAGAAAAGTTGCAATATTATACATAAATAAGATCTAAACTTAAAGTAATTTTTTATAAAAATTTAGCTTATTTGTCTCATATATTAATAAGTAAAAATTTATAAAATTCTTTTTTTGAAAAATACCTAACTTTTTTATTTAGTGTCATAATAAAAAGATGCTTTTATAATTTACTTTTAAGCTCAAAGTTAAAACTTAATTCATGTTATTTTTGCATTATTACAAAAAAAACATACTACTTTTGTAAAAAACGTAAATATCACATGAAATTAAAACTTTAGTAGTAAAAGATAGATATGTTTTTAAGAGATTTTATTATGGATAACTTAAACGATTTTCAAAGACCATCAAAAGATATGTCTTTTATGGATATTGCAGATACTGTATCTATGCGTTCTACTTGTCTTAGACGCCGTTATGGTGCAGTTATAGTATCAAAAGATGGTCGTATAGTATCTACAGGATATAATGGTGCACCACGCCATAGAGAAAATTGCTCTGATTTAGGTTCTTGTTTACGTGAAGAGCTTAAGATAAAACCAGGTACACATTATGAATTATGTAGAGCTGTTCATGCAGAGGCTAATGCTATTATAAATGGTAATCCTTTAGATATAGTTGGCTCAACTTTATATCTAGCAGGTCGTGATGTAGCTACAAACTCTTATGCAAAATCTAATAAACCTTGTTCTATGTGTGAACGTTTAATTTTAAATGCTCAAATACAAAGAGTTGTATTGCGTGATGAAGATGGTAATTTAATCTCCATAGATCCACTTTCTTGGGAAGATGACTCAAAAACAATAAAAGCTATTTACTTAAATATGCAAAAGAATAAAGAAGTTTAATAAAAGATATGCCAAATAATTATATGTTTATATAAATATTTGGCATTATTTTTTATAAAAACAAAATCTTCCATACAAGGTAAAAAATAATGTTTTTTATATAAATTAAAGAAAATATATTTAGCTAAAAATTATAAAATTTTATAAAAAAGTAAAAAAATTTAATAAAAAAATATTATATAGATCACAAAACTTACAAATTTATAAAAATTTGCAAATAAAAAAATATATTTAAATTAGATTTAATATATAAATCTTACCTAATAAGGTTAAATTAAAAATTAAATTAATTATAAAAATAATTTTTTTATCTTATATAGATTTTTTTATTTTTATACATAAAGTTATATTTTAAGAAAATTAAATTAAATTATAATTTATAAAAATATAAATTATATTAAATTAAACTTATTTATATAAAATAGATATTTTTTATTAATTTATTTAGTATATTTTTATACAACATTGACATTGTATATTTACTTAATTACACTACCCACAATTTTTGTTAGCCTTTGCTAACTATTATAAAAGTCATATTGTTCAATATATTCATAACTAAAGAGGATTATTTTATGCCTTTAGCTTTAGCTAAAACAGGAGATCTTCAAACCATTCAAAAAATAAATGGTAATGATGAAATTAAGGCTTTTTTAGAAAGTTTAGGTTTTGTTGTTGGAGCTAATATTACCGTTGTATCTGAAATACATGGAAATATGATTGTAAATATCAAAGGTTCCCGTGTTGCAATAAGTAAAGCAATGGCAAATAGAATCTTAGTTTAGGAGAAATTAAATGGAACCATCTAAAACATTAAAAGATGTAAAAATTGGAGATACTGTTACTGTTGTAAAGTTAACAGGTCAAGGTTTGGTAAAAAGACGCATTATGGATATGGGGATAACTAAAGGTACATCTATTTTTGTTAGAAAAGTAGCCCCTTTAGGTGATCCTATGGAAGTTACAGTAAAAGGATATGAGCTTTCTTTACGCAAAGAAGATGCTCAAATGATAGCAGTTGAATAAGTTAAATTTAATACTTTTTGATAAATGGAGTTTATCATAATATGTCTATAAAAATTGCTCTTGCTGGAAATCCAAATAGTGGTAAAACGACTTTATTTAATGCTTTAACAGGCTCTAATCAATATGTTGGTAACTGGCCTGGTGTAACTGTAGAGAAAAAAGAAGGTAAATTAAAAGGAAATAAAGATGTTATTATCATGGATTTACCTGGTATTTACTCCCTATCTCCTTACACTTTAGAGGAAGTTGTATCTCGTAATTATTTAATTGAAGATAGACCTGATGGTATCTTAAATATTATTGATGGTACTAATCTTGAAAGAAATCTATACCTAACTACACAACTTGCTGAATTAGGTATACCTATGATCATAGCTATCAATATGATAGATGTGGTAGAAAAAAATGGCGATATCATCAATATTAAAAAGCTATCTGAAGATCTTGGTTGCAAAGTTATTGAAATATCAGCATTAAAAGGTATAAATCTTCAAGAAATAACAAATGAAATTATAAAACTCTCATCTATAGATAGACATATAGCAAAACACAAGTTTAATAATTCTTTAGAAAGTGCTTTAGATTTAATTGAAAATAAGCTTTCTAACATACCTACAGCTTTACGCCGTTTTTATGCTGTAAAACTTTTTGAGCGTGATAGTAAAATTTTAGAAAAACTTGATAATAAGTTTGATATAGAAGACATCATTCAAAAAGTAGAAAAAGAAATGGATGATGATAGTGAAAGCATAATTATAAATGAAAGATATGCTTATATTTCAACTTTAATAAATGATTGTTATACAAGAAAAAATCAAAATACTCTAACTTTATCTGACAAAATAGATCAAATAGTTACTAATAGATGGCTTGCTATGCCTATCTTTGCTGTAATTATTTATTTTGTATATTACATGTCTATAACTGTTATTGGTGATTTTGTAACAGGCATAGCAGGCGATATTTTATTTGGTGATGGTTTCTATTTTATACCAGGTCTACCTGTTATTACAGAAAATGTTTTAGATGCATTAGCTGTTGATGGTTGGCTTAAGAGTCTTATTATAAATGGTATTATGTCAGGTGTAGGTGCTGTTTTAATCTTTGTACCTCAAATGTTAGTACTATTTATATTTTTAGCTTTTCTTGAAGGCTGTGGCTATATGGCTCGTGTTGCCTTTATTATGGATAGACTTTTTAGAAGATTTGGTCTAAGTGGTAAATCTTTTATTCCTATGCTAGTAGGTCTTGGTTGTGGCGTTCCTGCTGTTATGGCATCTCGTACAATTGAAAGCGATCATGATAGACGTATGACCGTTATGACTACTACCTTTATTCCATGTGGTGCAAAACTACCTATTATTGCACTAATTGCAGGTGCTTTATTTAATGGAGCTTCATGGGTAGCACCAAGTGCTTACTTTGTTGGTATTGCTGCTATTGTTATATCAGGTATTATATTAAAGAAAACAAAGATGTTCGCAGGAGATCCAACTCCTTTTGTTATGGAATTACCTGCCTATCATATGCCAACTTTAGGTAGTATTTTAAGAAGTATGTGGGAGAGAGGTTCTTCTTTTATCAAAAAAGCAGGTACAGTTATCCTTATATCTGAAATAGTGTTATGGTTCTTACGTAGTATTGGCACAACAGCTACAGGCTTTGGTATGGTAGACAATCTAAATGATAGTGTACTTGCTCATCTTGGCTCTACTATAGCATGGATATTTAGCCCTCTTGGTTTTGGTCAATGGGAATCTGTTGTAGCTGCAATTACAGGTTTAATTGCTAAAGAAAATGTTGTTGCTACCTTTGGTGTTCTTTTTGGTTTTGCTGAAGTTGCAGAAGATGGTGGTGAGTATTGGTCAACATTATCAACTTTCTTTACTCCAGCTGCAGCTTATAGTTTCTTAGTATTTAATTTACTTTGTGCACCATGCTTTGCTGCTATTGGTGCTATAAAAAGAGAAATGGATAATACTAAATGGACTTGGTTTGCTATTGGTTATCAAACAAGCTTTGCCTACTCTGTATCATTATGTGTCTATCAAATAGGCTCTCTCATAACAGGAGATCAAAGTTTTGGTATTGGCTCTATAGTAGCAATTTTAATTCTAATTACTTTTGCCTACTTATTATTAAAACCACAAAAAGCACAAAAAAATATCTTAACAAATGTGGCTTAATACAAATAAAGGATTATTTTATGGGTACATTTATTGTTGCATCACTTCTTATTATCGTTTTATATTTCATTATAAAAAAGATGATAAAAGATAAAAAAGAAGGTAATTGCTGTGGAAGTAGTTGTGGAGGCAGTTGTGGTGGTAGCTGTAATTGTTCACTAGAGCAAAAAGACAAAAAAAATTAATATTTCCTCAATATTAATAATAAAGTCCAGTTTAATCTGGACTTTTTTAGTCTAAAAGTTATTATTAATGTTATATTAGTAATTAATGTTAAAGCAAAATATTAGGATTATTTATGCAAGATTTAGATTATATATACACTAAAAAATTTGCTATCTTTGATATGGATGGTACTTTAATTGATACAGAGCCTCTACATATAAATGCTTGGAACTATCTAGCAGATGAATATGGTTATCCTAAATTTGATAGAGATTTTATTCAGCTTGTAGGTGGCAGACCTACTGTTGAAATAGCAAAAGAACTTTTAAAAACTTACAATAATAATAGCGATCCTAAAGTTTTATCTGATAGAAAAACAAAAACTTATAGAGAGATGTTTTTACCAAAGGCAGAGATTTTTTCTAATATCTTAGATATTTTAAAAAATTTAAAACAAAATAAAGCTAAGATTGCTCTTGCAACAGGTTCATATCAAAGAGAAACTTTAATGCTTCTTGATAAATTTAATATAAAAGATCTCTTTGATGCCATTATTACATCAGATAATGTAAGAAAGCCAAAACCTAATCCTGATATATATGAGCAAGCTTTAGAGGCAATAGGTGGTGATCTTAATAAGAGAGATGAGGCTATTGTTTTTGAAGATACTAAATTAGGTGTGCAAGGTGTAAAAGCAGCTAAAATTGATTGTGTTTTAGTAAAACAAGGTTCTATTGTTGAAATTATTAAAAATTAGCTTTACACAAAAAATAAAACGACCCTTTGTAACTAGGATCGTTTTATAAGCTTTTAGTTATAACTTTTAATACTTTAAAAGACCTTAAAGCATTCATACCTTCTATGTAGTTATAATCTTATATAATCTTTAAACAAAAATCTTTTTTAGTGCTATATATTATTTTACCTTACTAATTATTTGCTCATACTATACTAATAAAAATAATATAGCAAGTAAAATAAACGTTATTCATTAATGTTTTTAAGAATTTTCCATGAAAAAGAGACTAATAAATATCTTGTTTAAATTTATTCATCTTCAATTACAGGGAAAGATTCTTTAGGTCTTTCATTAATTTTATCAGAGTCAAAAGCACGTCTTTTATTACAATTAATACTATTAATTGCAAACATATCCTGAGCTTTTAGTTCAAAATCAAATACTTTTGAATTTTCTAAAATTCTTTCAGGATGAACTGATTTTGGTATAACTATAACACCTCTTTGTATATTCCAACGTAATATAACTTGTGATGGTTTTACTTTATAAAATTCAGCTATAGATACTATTCTTGGATCTACTGTTAAATTATTAGAATTACCACCTAAAGGAGAATAAGCCTCAAGAGCTATATCATGTTGTTTACAATAAGCTAAAAGTTCATTTTCAGCATTTTCAGGATGACACTCTACTTGATTGACCATAGGTGTAATAGTGGCACCACATTTTTTTAAATTCTCAAGATGATGAATTTTAAAGTTAGATACACCTATAGCTCTACATAAACCCTCTTTATATAGTTTTTCAAGCTCAAGATAAGCTTTTTCATAATTTAAAAAAGGCCAATGTAGTAAATATAGATCAACATAATCTAAGTTTAAACGTTTTAAAGAATCTAAAAGACCTTGTCTTGGATTTGCAAAATCATCCTTCCAAAGTTTTGTTGTAATAAAGATATCTTCTCTTTTTATATCAGGAGTTTTATCTAAAAGACCAAGACCTACACTTTTTTCATTACAGTAAATACGAGCTGTATCTATATGTCTATAACCATATTCAATAGCTGTTCTTACTACAGAGCGTGTAATTTCACCTTTAGGTGTTCTAAACACACCTAAACCTAATAATGGCATTGAAACACCATTATTTAAAATAATATCTTTTTTAATGTGCATATTTAGCCCTTAAATGTTTAATATTGAAGCTTTTTCATAGCATCAACAATAACATTTTCATCAGCTCCTAAAGCATTCATATTTTCAGATAAATAACGTCTATATTGTCTTGCATTTTTACATGAGTTATACATGCCTAATAAATGGCGTGCAAAGTGATGTAATGCTATATTTTCATTAAGACAATCACGAGCTTTATCTATCATAAGAGCCATTACTTCATCACGAGATAAAATAGGTGTCTCTTTATCAAAAATTTGATTATCAACAGATGCTAATATATAAGGAGTATCAATAATAGCTCGTCCTAACATCACACCATCTACATGTTGTAGATGCTCTTTACAATCATCAATAGTTAAAATGCCACCATTTATAGTTATATAGAGATCTTTAAAAAGTTTTTTAATCTCATATACTCTATTGTAATCAAGAGGTGGTATTTGTCTATTTTCCTTTGGAGATAATCCTGTAAGCCATGCTTTTCTTGCATGTAATATAATGTGACGACAACCAGCTTTATAAATAGTCTCAATTAATTTATAAGTAAAATCAAAGCTATCTTCAAGATCAACACCTATACGTGTTTTAACACTAACAGGTATAGGCACACTATCTTGCATAGCTTTATAACAATCAGCTATAACTTGAGGTGTCTTCATAAGACAAGCTCCAAAGTTACCTGATTGTACTTTATCAGATGGGCAACCTGCATTTAAATTAATTTCGCAATAGCCAAATTCATAACCTTTTTTAGAGGCAAAGGCTAATTTTTTATAGTCACTACCACCTAATTGTAAAACTACATTACCCTCTTCTTCTTTATTAAATTTTAATAAATTATCTCTACCATGAAATATTGCATCAGCTGCAATCATTTCTGTATAAAGCATGGCTTCTTTGCTCATAACACGAGCCATGCGTCTAAATGTAGAGTCAGTATAATCAATCATAGGCGCAATAGAAAATCTATGTGCCTTATTAAATACAAAATCACTCATTATTTTCTTGATTTAGTCATATAACGTCTAAATAGAGCTATACGAGACTCATGAATTGAGTCACACATTTGAATACTATCTTTTTTCATATAGCCTATTTGAGTTAAATTTTCTTTTACCTTAGTGCAAAGCCATCCTTCAAAGAAAGTAGGTAAACCTACTGTTGTTACAGAAATTAATTCACGTAATTCTTTAGTATTATCTTCATTTGGCTTTAATAAGAATTTAGCAATACTTTCACCTATTTTTTGTAAGTCACTATCAGCTATACCTCGAGTAGTACAAGGTAGTGATGAAAAGCGTATAGCATCATATTTAATATTAGGATCATTAGTTGCAACTTGGCATATTCTAACACTAATACCTACATCATTTAATAATTCTTGAGCACCACGAGCTGAAATTGCTAAATTTTTAGAATCAACAATAACTAAATGAGACTCTGATGTATCACAAATTACATGAAGACCTGACTTTTTAAAAGTCTCAGCTAAGGTTCTTGCATTATCTACTACAGCATGTGTATAGCTTCTATATCTTGTATGCTCCATCTCATGGATACGAGCTGCTAGTGCTGCAAGTTGTGATGTTTGTAAACCTAGATGATTTGATGATACAGCTGTTCTATCAATAGCTGATGCTAATTCTTTTTTACATAAGATAACAGCAGCTTGAGGTCCTTGCATAGGACCGTGAGATGTAAAGGTAACAACATCAGCATAAGGTATAGGTGTCTTCATAGCACCACCTGCTATAAGACCTGCTATTTGTGAGATATCACACCAAAGATAAGCACCACATTCTTTAGCTACTTTTGAGATACGCTCATAATCAATTTCAAGAGGATAATTAACTGGAGATAAAATAATTAACTTTGGATTACATTCTTTTGCTTGTTTTTCAAAGTTATCATAATCAATAATGCCAGTTTTAGCATCCATACCAAAGTTTACAAATCTAAAGGCAAGTGCTTCTGTATTACAATGTTCTTTTTTACGTAAATTTAAAGACATAACAACATCACCACGTGTAGTTATACTTTGAAATACTACACGAGATGCAGCCTCAATAGTCACAGCACGAACATTTGCATGATCTGCTTTAAATAAATTACAAAGTCTATTTGCAGTTAATTGCTCTAAACCTATAGCCTGTACTTGTGTTGGATAATCAGTTGAATTGATTAAAATAGAACCTAAAATTGATGAGCAAAGAGGAGATTGACTATTTTCATCAGGAACAAACGATAAAGACAAACGTTGATGCTCAAGCTCACTTTCAAAATAAGTAAATAAATCAGGATCAAAGCCTCGAATAATGTTTAGAGGATTTATCATAACTCTTGCTCCTTGATAAATATAAGACTTAGTTTTATTACCTATTTATAGCTAAGTCTTAAAAGACAGTGAATCAAAAACTTTTATAATTAAACTTTATCTGGGAAAAATGGCCAGAAAAATGGAATTACTATTATACATACCAAAAATGATATTAATAATATAGGTGTTCCAACTACAAGGTAATCTTTAAATTTAAATTTACCAGGACCCATAACTAATGTATTTGGAGGTGTTGCAACAGGAGTTGTAAAAGCACAACTTGCAGCCATTGCAATAGCCATTAATACAGGATATGGAGATGCACCCATCTCTTGAGCTATAGAAATTCCTATAGGACAAAGAAGAGCTGCAGCTGCTGTATTTGACATAAATTGAGTTAAACCACAAGATAGAACAAATAAAACAGACATAAAGAACATAGGAGATGGATTATCACCTACAATACCTACAACAGATTGAGCTATTAACTTACCTGCACCTGTTTCATCTAAAGCCTGTGCTAAAGGTAGCATACCTGCAAAGAGGAATATAGTTACCCAATCTATACTACTGTAAGCTTGTCTTTCTGTTAATACACCTGTAAGTACAAGCAATATAGCACCAGATATAGCAACCATTTCAGTAGTTAAACCTGGAATACCAAAAACAATACCTACTATTACATATAGTAAGACAGCAATACAAATTTTACCTTGACGTGGGGAGCCACTTAAGCCTTCTGTTGCTTCAACAGACACTAAATCTGCCATATTCTTTGGAGTTAATCTTCTACCTAGTGTTACCATATAGATAACAGATACTATAGAAAGAGGAATACCTACATAGGCAAATTCAAAAAAACTAAAAGGTGCAATACCTGCACTTTCAAGAGCACCTGCTGCAATAATATTTGGTGGTGTACCTACCATAGTAATTGTACCACCTGTATTTGCAGCTATGGCAAGACCTATAAGTAAAGGAGATGCAGGTAATCTACTTGCAATACAAATACCTATAATTACAGGCATAAAGCAAGCCACTGTTCCTGTATTTGAAGCAAGAGATGACATAATTATAGTAAGTAGCATCATTGCTGTCATTAAAGGTACTTCTTTTGTACCTACTTTTTTAACAACAATATTACCAATAGCCTGTGCAAGCCCCGATTCCAACATGGCAGCACCAACTATAAACATACCTGCAAATAAAACTACAGTTGGATTTGATAAACCTGAAAATACTTGTTTTGGAGTTAAAACACCAAAGATACCTAAAGCTATAGTTGCACCCATTGCTGTAATTGCAATTGGAATTATTTCTGTTATAAACAAAAATGCGACAACGCCCAATACAATTAATGTAATAACAGCATTATCCATGATATCTCCTTTTATACATAAAATTTGTAATTAATATATAATAGAAACATTATTTTGATAAAGATTATTATTATGATTGAAATCACATTTAGCCCAATAAAATTTGCAATTTTTTTAATAGTTGCGTTATTTAGCACAATCTTATTTAAACTTATTTTAGGAGAAAAAAGAGATAGATACTTTAAAGTAACTTTAAGTAAATCTCTTTTTAATCAAAGAGGTGCTTTAGCAAATGCTATATCTTTAGGCTATCCTAAAAATTTAAAAGGTTTTTTATTGTTTTTGCTTTTAATTTTACTTTATGCAATAGAGTATATTTTTATAATGATATTTTTTTAATACTTAATATAAGTTAGGATATCTCTTATTTTTAGTAAAAAATATATATTTATATCTATATAAAAGAAAGTTTTTTTATTATTAATTACTATTAATAATATGACTTTTTTTATGATCTAAATCAAAATTAATAAGATTAGGTTAAATATATACTTGCATATAGGTATTATAAATAGGTATTCTCAAAGGTTGAGCTTAAGATAAATAGATTGTTTTACTTCTTACTTAAAGATAAGAATTTGGCAGTTTATGACAATATCTTATTTAAAAATAAGGTATTTTTAATAAAAATCATATTTTTTTGCCTAAAAAATTAGCTTTTTTATGCTAAAATAACTAATTGTTATGATAAATATAAGAGTCCAAAAAAGAAAATTTCAAGAAGATTATATTGCTGTTAAAAGTAATTTAAGTGCTTTAGTCATACCTAAAGGGCATATTCTTGGTATATGTGCAATTTTTGCTGTATCAACACTTATGACGATACCAGCAGGATTTTTTGTGCATGATAATTCCTTAAATGCTCAAAATAAAGTCATAACAAATGAATACCTTGAAACTAATGAACATGTTAGTGCTGAAAATATCATTGTATCTGAACAAAATATAGCTAAAGAAAACTTTGAAGATTTTGATATTCCATCAA
Source organism: Anaerobiospirillum sp. (assembly GCA_029258325.1). Classification (GTDB taxonomy): domain Bacteria; phylum Pseudomonadota; class Gammaproteobacteria; order Enterobacterales; family Succinivibrionaceae; genus Anaerobiospirillum_A. The sequence continues at coordinate 33,666 of JARHZF010000128.1, forward strand.
CTCTCTTTAAAGATGAAGTATTAAAAGATAGTGTTGAAACAAAAGAAGTACTAACTAAAAAAGAAATTGAAAAAAGACAAAGCGATTATCTATTCCTAGCTCGTACTGTAAATGCTGTTGTAACTAATTCTTTTGTTAAGAAAAACGAAGAAATTATTGCAAAAGCAGAGCAAAAAGTTGAAAAAGTAAGACCTACTGGCGATTGGTATGAGCAAACAGTAAATCCAGGTGATTCTTTATCTTCTATATTTAAATTCTTAAATATACCTTATGCTACTTTAAATAAAATAACTAAAGTAGACTCACGTGGTATTGCTCTTAACTTACAAATAGGTCAAAAGATCCATTTTCTTGTTAAAGATGATATTGTTCTTGAAATGGTAAAACCTATTAATGATAAAGAACAAGTAAGATTTACTCGTCTTCAAGGTGCTGATAATTTTGAAATTGTTATAGAAGATCTAAATACACATATACCAAATGCTTCAACTATAATAAAAGCAGCTATTACCATGCCTCTTGCTATAGCAGGTCAAAAAGAGCGTGAACTTTTAGAGGAAAAACGCCAACTTGCTCTAAAGCTTGAGATGGAACGCCGTAAAAAGGAAAATATAAATCCAAATAGACCAAGACTTATTATTGCTACTATTAAAAAAGGCGAGAGCTTTAACCAATCAGCAAGAAAAGCAGGTCTTACCCCAAATGAAATTGCTACAGTTGAGAAAAACTTTAGTAAATCTAAATTACAATCTTTAAAAGAAGGTGATAGCTATCGTGTACTCTTTAGTGCTATAGGTACTAATGCCTTAATGAATGCCATTGAGTTTAAAACTAAAGATGCAGGTAAGATGAGCATTTTTAGAAATACTCAAGATGGTGGTTTTTATGATGAGAAAAACTATACCCCTATAGCAGGTATATTTAGACGTTTCCCTCTTGCAGGTCAAATTAAGATTAATTCTCAATTTAATCCATATAGACGCCACCCTGTAACAGGTCGTATAACACCACATAAAGGCGTGGATTTTAAAGCTATTGTAGGTACACCTGTATATGCACCTGCAGATGGTGAAGTAATCTTTGCAGGCTATCAAAGAGCTGCAGGTTACTATATGATTATAAGACATCAAAGCAATTTCTCTACTGTATATATGCACTTATCTAAGATAGAAGTATCTAAAAATGATAAAGTTGTAGTAGGTCAGCTAATTGCCAAAACAGGAAATACAGGTAGAACTACAGGTCCACACCTCCATTATGAGGTTCGTATAAATGATAGACCTGTAGATCCACTTAAGATTGAATTGCCAAAATCAAGCAATCCAAATCTTGCAAATCAGCAAAAAGAAGCTTTTGCTGCTAATGTTAAAAAATTTAAAACAGAGCTATATAAAGATTCTTTAGCTCTTACTTCAAATCAAAACACTAACGAAAAAACTAAATAATTAGTTTTTGTAAAATAAGGTTTATTAAATTGGATTACAGAGATCTTAGTGATGATGCTATCACTTTAACAAATTGGCTTGTAGCTATTCCTTCAGTTTCAGGAACTAAGGGTGAGGCTGTTATTATTAAAGCTATATATGATGGACTTTGTGATTTTAATTATTTTAAAAAGAATAAAGATCTAATTTCTTATATTAGTTATGATAATGAAAAAAGTGCATCTATTACTGCTTTAGTACGCTCTGAAAATACTCAAGTAAATGACACTATTATTCTTCTTTGTAATGTTGATACTTCAAATTTAGATAAGTATTCAAATTATAAGAATATAGCTTATAAGATTGATGAATTACTACCAAAACTAAAAAAATCATCAAAAGATTCTAAACTTTTATCAGATTTAGAGACAGATGAGTATCTTTTTGGTGTTGGTGTTTATGAGTCAAAGGCAGCTGCAGGAACTATGATTTCTGCTTTAAAATATTTTACTGAAAATAACTCAACCCTTGCTTGTAATATTTTATTTGTTTGTACATCAGAGTCTATTAATTCAAGTCGTGGTATTAAAGAAGCCCTCCCTATTATTGCTAAATTACAAGAGCAATATGATTTAAACTTTAAACTTTGTTTAAATGCAAAACCAGCTCTTGCATATGAGGATAAAAAAGAGAACTATATCTATACCTCACATCAAGGCCAAGCTGAAATTGGTCTTTATATTATAGGTAAGGGTACAAACCCTGCTATGCCTTTTAATGGCTTCTCACCATCTTTACTTACCTCAATTTTAATTAAAAATATTGAGTTAAATCCTAATATTTTAAAGAAAGTAGGTCTTGCATCTGTACCTACTTTTAATGCTCTAAACTATAAATCATCACGCCTTGGCATGTCTCCTGAGATTATGCAATTATCCTTTATTTTTAATCTAAAGGGTACATCTATTGATGATGTTATAGAGGAGTTAAAAGATACAGTTGCAACTTCACTTGAAGAGTGTTCTGAACTTCTTGATGATAGAGAAAATATCTTTGCTACATTAAATAAAGAAGTTTTTATATCAGAGGTAAAAGATGCTGAAGTTTTAACTTATGCAAATCTTTTAAAAAGAGCTCAAAAACACTATCAAGGTGATTTAAATATAGCTATAGAATCACTTGTTTATAAGTGTCAAAATGAAGGTTTAAATGCTTTTCAAACCACTTCATCTATTATTGATAGATTAAATGATCTCTGTCATTTACCTCGCCCATCTATTGTTATATTTACAGGCGATAGATATATACCAGAGCAAAGTGTACAAGAAAATAATGTAAAGGATAGAGAAACCTTAATTCATATACACAAGGCTATAGATTATTTATCTGATAAAAATAAGATTGTGCCTAAACTTAAAAAGCATTTTGTACCAAATGATATAAATTTCATGCGACCTGTAGGTCTTGATAAAGCTTTACGTGAAATTGAAAAAAATACAGCTTTATCACTTGGTAATTTCTATAACTTAAATGCTCCTTGTATAACTCTAACCCTAAAGGGTCATGATTTATATAATATTTCAGAACGCATTGAAAAATCTCAGATAAAGTATATAAATGACTTTATTTTCTCTATTATTGAAGCTTTTGATAAGACTATTATCGATAGCAAAGATAAGTTAAGTGTAAAACATGAAAAAGAAAATAAAGTATCTGATATTGCAAGTTCTATATTAAATCAAACCTTTAATATTATTTCAAAAGGTGTTGATAATATAAAGAAATTAAAACCTACAACCTTAGATGAAAAGAAAGAAGAAGTTAAGGATGTAGTATCTTCTAATGAAGAAATTAAAAAAGATGACGTATCTTTAGATACTAAAGAGGATATAAAAAGCGATGTTGACCCATCCTCTGATAAAGAAAAGTCCTTTGATACTTTAGATAAAGTAGAGGATAAAGCTTTAGAGAGTGATGATACAACACAATCTTTAGATTTAGATAAAGATGCTAAAGAGACAACTTTTGATAAAGAGACAAAAACTATAGAGAAAGAGACTATAGATAAAGATGATAATAGTAAATTAAAACCTTATGAGGTTAAAACTAATAAATATCATCTAGATGAAAAAGGTTTTAAGAATATATCTTATGATGATAAAAAGACATCTTCACTTAATGAGAAAACATCTTATAACCTTGAAAAAACTACTAGCACTTTAAATAATAGTTTTACTGATTTTAAGACCTCATCTAGTCTACAAAATACTAGCACTAATAGAGGATCTTATATAAGTCAAAACTCAAGTGTTAATAGTTCTAAGACTTATAATAGTTCTTCTTTTAGAAATGAAAATAGAACTCTTAATAATTCATCTTTAAATAAGGGTACTTATATAAATACTCCTATAGGTGCTTTAAATAAAGCTGTAAAAAGTACATCAAATACTATTGATAGCTTAAATAAGCCATTTTCAACTACTAAAACTAGCAGTTTTACTAGCAATACAAAGGATGAAGAGTCTTTAGATATTACACATAAGATTATAAATACTGATGAACTAAATAAAATAAAAAGTTCTAAGTTAAATTCTTATAATAAGGATATCTTTAATAATAAAACAGATAATAAGTCTAATATTGCAAATAAGAAGAAAACTACAAAGACACCTATGAGTGTAAACACTAAATTAGGCACAAGTTTTAATAGTTCTTCTACTTTAAATACTAGCAATAACAAAAAAACTTATAATTATAAGAAAAACGATGGAAAAAGTGATGATAATTTAGATAAAGATTATAAAGGTTCTTTTTTCAAAAAATAAATGTTCATAATGATCTTAAATTGCTCTATATTTTTGTATAGAGCAATTTTTTTATCTCATGTGAAATTTACTTTATTTCTACATAAGAAAGGACTATTTTTTTCTTAAATTTAACGTCTATAATAAAGAGCTATAGATAAAATTACCTCACAAGATACTCTATCTAATTTTACATAATTACCTATATAATCTCTGCCTTTAAAATCTATATTGTCTAATATTTTAGGAATATCATCAGCTCTAACCCCAAGCTCACCTAGATCTAAAGGCAAACCTATATCTTGTAAAAAGTCTCTAAATCTATCAATACCTTGATTAGCTGTTAAAGTTGGATTATCAAAATTAAAAGGTATACCAAAGATATGACTTGCAAATTGAGCCATACGCATAATATTATGATTTTTTATAAAATCAAGCCAAGCTGGTAGCAAGACAGCTAAACCTAGACCATGTTTAGTATCAAAAACAGAGGATAAAGCCCTCTCTAAATCATGTGATACCCAATCTTGCTGTTTACCTGCACCATAAGTATCTTGATGAGCAAGTGATCCTACCCACATTAAATTTGCTCTTGCATCTATATTTTCAGGATCTTCTTTTATCTTTCTCATATTATGTATGATAGTCTTTAAAAGAGCCTCACTTAACATATCAGATACTTCAACATTTTTAGAATTTGAAAAATAGCGTGTTAAAACGTGAGCTATCATATCAACAGCTACATAAGCTGTTTCATTTATAGGCATACTTATAGTAATTTCTGGATTTAAAATTGAAAATTGAGGGTATAGTACTTTTGACTTTAAAGAGCGTTTTATAAATATACCATTTTCATTTTTTGAAATTACAGTATAAGGAGAGCTTTCAGAGCCAGCTGCTGGTGTTGTTAAAATAGTAGCTATAGGAAGAGCTCTATATATTTTTTTAGCTTTAAAAAATAGATCCCAAAAATCTCCATCATAATAAAAACCTGCTGCTATTGCTTTTGCACTATCAATAACAGAGCAGCCACCTAAAGCTAAAATAAAATCAACATTTTTGTCTTTACAAATATCTATACCTTCATAGACTTTATCTGATTTAGGATTAGACTCTACATCGCCTAATTCTAAATAAGTAAGATTAGCTCTTTCGCAAGAGCGTCTAACCCTATCTAAAAGGCCATTTTCTATTGCTGATTTCTTGCCATAGTGAATTAAGACAACCCTTCCACCATTATTTTTAATTAAAGAGCCAATATCATTTTCACTACCACGTCCAAAGATTAATTTTGTTTGTGGGTTTATCTCAAAATTTTCCATAGTAAGAGCACTTTTATAATATTTTTCATTATTTTAGCTATGATACATTATATATAAGATATATAATTAAAGTTTACAAAAAATATTAATTATTTGTTTTTATTTATTTTTTGTAAAAGATTTTAGTTTATTTTAAATTTAATAAAATTTGCTAAAATTTTACATTTTTTAAATGTTTTAGGGCTTTTTTTTTAAAAAGTCCTTTATATTTTAAAAAAATTGTTTATCATAGCCTAAAAATATAAATAGCCCTCAATAAATATATTATTGAGATACTTGTTTTAAACTGTATTAAAATACAGCGTTTTTGGAGTATTAGCACCAGTGGAAAAGACTTCTGAGTGCAAGGTAGTTTCTGATACTACTCAAGCAAAGGTAAAGCAAGGCCAAACTCATAGAACAGGTGAACTGCCAGGACAGAAATTAACACCTGAACAAAGAAATAAAAAGCCTATACTACAATTTAAATCTCTTACCAAAAAATTTGATTCCTTTACAGCCGTAAATGCTGTAGATCTAACCTTATATGAAGGTGAGATCTTTGCTCTTTTAGGCTCTTCAGGTTGTGGTAAGTCAACACTATTGCGTATGTTAGCTGGATTTGAAAGTCCAAGCTCAGGTCAAATATTATTAGATGGACAGGAAATAAATAATGTTCCACCTTATAAAAGACCTGTGAATATGATGTTTCAATCATATGCTCTCTTCCCTTATATGACAGTACGTCAAAACATTGCTTTTGGATTAAAGCAAGAAAAGTTACCAAAGAATGTTATTGATGAGAGAGTAAATAAAATGCTTTCTCTTGTACATATGGAAGATTATGTTGATAGAAAACCATATCAATTATCAGGCGGTCAAAGACAGCGTGTAGCCTTAGCTCGCTCACTTGCTAAAGAGCCAAAAGTTCTTCTTTTAGATGAACCTATGGGTGCTTTAGATAAGAAATTAAGAGAGCAAATGCGACTTGAGCTTGTTGACATTATTAACTCAGTAGGCGTTACATGTCTTATGGTAACTCACGATCAAGAAGAAGCTATGACTATGGCTGATCGTATTGCTATTATGGACAGAGGTGAATTTAGACAAATTGGAGGACCTCGTGAAATTTACGAAAATCCAAATTGTAGATTCTGTGCTGAGTTTATTGGCTCTGTAAATATTTTTGATTGTCAATTAATTACCTCAGACACACAAAAATCTGTGATTAAATGTGCTGATTTTGATAATTTTATTGAATTAACTCACGATGTAGATTTAGCAGATGGTATGCCATTATCTATAGCTCTACGTCCAGAGAAAATCTATATTTCACATAAAAAGCCAGATATGTCACATAATTTATGTGAAGGTATAGTTGAAAATATTGCCTATTTAGGTGATATCTCAATTTATTATGTAAGATTAAAATCACAAAGATTAGTAGCAGCCACATTGCCAAATGTAGATAGATTTAAAGAAGGTCTTCCTACATGGGATGATAAGGTATATCTAAGCTGGGATCCAGAATCTTGTATAGCACTTACTATTTAATATAGGATAGTTTAATGTCATCTGGATTTAACGTTATTGATATGACTTTTATTAGGCGTGCTTTTTTGCCTAAAAGGAAGAAAGTTATTATGGATTATACACATAATAATAATGGTAAGACATGGCGTGACTATGCCTTAATCATAGTTCCTTATGTGTGGATGATACTATTTTTCTTACTACCATTTTTGATTATCTTTAAGATATCATTATCTGTAACAGAAATAGCTATTCCTCCTTATTCACCTATTGTGACTTTTCAAGATGGAGCTATGCAAATTATCTTGCATCTTGAAAACTACACCTCGATCTTTACAGATCCTGAAGGTACATATATAAGGTCTTACTTAAAATCAGTTGAGGTAGCAGCCTTTTCTACATTCTTTTGTTTAATGTTAGGCTACCCTATTGCATGGGCTTTATCTACATCCTCACCTACTATGAGGAATGTACTATTTATGCTTGTAATTATGCCAAGCTGGACTTCATTTGTTGTCAGAATTTATTCGTGGATGACGCTTATGAAAAAAGATGGTGTAATTAATGATGTTCTTTTAGGACTTGGCATTATTGATACGCCTATACAAATGCTACAGACTGATTTTGCTGTTTATGTGGGTATTATTTACTGTTATTTACCTTATATGGTTTTACCTCTATTTTCAGCTTTAATGAAAGTAGATTACTCATTAATTGAGGCAGCTTATGATTTAGGTTGCAAACCTATAAAGACTTTCTTTACAGTATTTGTACCACAAACAAAATCTGGTATTGTTGCAGGTTCAACCTTGGTATTTATTCCAGCTTTAGGTGAATATGTAATTCCTGAGCTTTTAGGTGGTAAAGGTTCTATCTTAATAGGTAGAGTTTTATGGACTGAATTTTTCAATAATAGAGATTGGCCACTTGCATCTGCTGTTGCTATTACTATGTTATTAATCTTAGTAATACCTATGGTGTGGTTCTTTAAGCTTGAAAGAAAAGAGCAGGAGAAAGCTCGTGCAAGGTAGAAGTAAATTTTTTAGAGCAATAATTGTCCTATTTACATTGGTATTTTTATATTTACCAATATTTACATTAATTGTTTATTCATTTAATGAATCTCGTATGGTTACAGTATGGACTGAGTTTTCATTAAAATGGTATAAAGCATTATTTTCAAATGCTCAAATAGGACAGGCAGTTTTAATTTCTATAACAGTAGGTCTTTTAACAGCAGCTGCTTCTGTTGTTATAGGAACACTTGCAGCCTTTGTGCTTATTCGTGTATCTAACTTTAGAGGCGAATCTGCCTTTATGTTATTTATGACAGCACCTATGGTTTTACCAGAAGTTATTACAGGTCTTGCCCTACTCTTACTTTTTGTAACCTTAGGCAATGTAATTCCTTGGTTCTCAGATAGAGGTATATTTGCTATTTGGGTAGCTCATGTAACTTTCTGTTCTGCTTATACTACTGTTGTTATTAAATCAAGATTTAGAGAACTTGATATATCTATAGAAGAAGCTGCTATGGATTTAGGAGCAGGTCCTGTTAAGGTGTTTTTTGCCATAATACTACCTGCTATTATGCCATCTGAAATTGCAGCCTTCCTTCTTGCCTTTAGTATGTCAATGGATGACTTGGTTATAACAAGCTTTGTAGCAGGTCCTGAATCTACTACATTACCAATGCTCGTATTTTCAAGTGTAAGACGTGGTTTATCTCCAGAGATTAATGCTCTTGCTACTATTATTGTTTTAATTGTCTCAATAGTAACCTTTTTAGCTTGGTTATCTATGGTTAGAAAACAAAAGAGAGTGGCAGCTGATGAAGCTAAAGCTAAAAAGGCAGCTTTATTAGAGCAAAATGAACTAGTCTATCACTCAACAACAGGACATTAATTAAAACCCCCTTTTTATGGGGGTTTTTTATTAAAGTTCAAATCATCTTTTTTCGTTAAAAAGATAAGAGCTTAAGGAAAATGGGGATTTTATTATGGCAATAAATAATGTAGGTTATATTAATGATATTAATATAAAAGAAAAATTAGCTATACTTAATAACTCATCTAATATGGGTATTAAGGAGATAAGTACTATTCAATCTAAAAGTAATGAAATTGAAAGTGCTGTCCCTAAATTTAATAATGAAAAAGAAGCATCAAACAATATCTTTTCACATAATAGACATATTGCTCTTTATGCTTATGCTCACGGTGAGGATAAAGAAGAGCCTAAAACAGCCTATGAAGCTTTAAAAGATAGAAATGAAAATACAAAAAGCATAGATGAAAAAATGCAAGATGTTGAAAAAAAGCTAAAAGGCGAGAGTGATGCTTTTAAAAAAGATGAAGATAAAAAAATAAAAAAAGAATTAACAAAAGCTGAAGAGCAAAAAGTAAAAGAACTAAAAGAACGTGATGCTGAAGTTCAAACTCATGAAAGAGCTCATAAAGCTTTAGGTGGTGCTCTTGCTGCAGCTCCTGCTTATGAATATGAAACAGGTCCTGATGGTAAACGCTATGCTGTAAATGGTCATGTTGATATTGATATATCAGAAGGTCGTGATGCACATGATACTATTGCAAAAATGGAAACAGTTCAAAGGGCAGCCCTTGCACCTAAAGAACCATCTAGTGCTGATTTAAATATAGCTGCAAAGGCAAAAGCAAAAGCAGATAAAGCTCGTGCTGAACTAAAAGAAGAAGCAAAAGTAAAAGATCTAGAGAAAAAAGATGGTCATGTATCGCATGAACATAAAAATGTTAAAAATAAGAAAAGTGCAGATACACATATAAAAGAAAATGCTACAAATCATAAGTAATATTACCTCTAATAAAGATTAAATTATTCTTTAAAATGCCTTATATAGCTTTATGTAAGGCATTTTTATTTATTTTTAGGTAAAATTTACTAAAAAATTAACTAAATATACTTAGATAGATTTAGTTTATTTATCTTTTTTTTACCATCTTCTTTTAAAGAACATATAAAAGCCCCTAATAAACAAGTATATTTATCTAATTTGAAATTTATGTATTTAGTTAAATAAAATTTAAAATTATTATATGTTTTATATAAAAATTCACTATTTTTGTGCAAAATATAAGATGTATTTTTATAAAAATCACAAAATATTTTATTTTTCGCACTAAAATTAAACAAAATTTTCACTTTTTTAATTTATGTTTTTTTTATGTGCTATAATTGCCTCAATTTTCAAAAGTTATGCACTATTTTAAAACAGGAATGGAATAGATATGGAACCTTATTACGCAGGTGTACTGTCAATTGTACCTCCAATTATTGCAGTTGCCTTGGCTCTTTTAACAAAGGAAGTTTTTTCCTCTCTTATTATTGGTATTTTAACAGGTACCTTAATTTATAGTATTGGAAGCGGAGCTGATTTTGTTGTTGTGAAAACAATTGAAGCTGCTTTTGCTACTGCTGCAAATAAAGTAGATTTTAACATTGTAATGTTCTGCTCTTTACTTGGAGCTTTAGTTTATGTCATCTCAATGGCTGGTGGTTCACGTGCTTATGGACAATGGGCTGCAACAAAGATTAAAAGCAGACGCTCTGCTTTATTATCAACATCAGCTCTAGGTGCTTTTATCTTTATTGATGACTATTTTAACTGCTTAACTGTAGGTACAGTTATGCGTCCTGTTACTGATCAACATAAAGTATCTCGTGCAAAACTTGCATATATAATTGATGCTACAGCAGCTCCTATCTGTATCATTGCCCCAATATCTTCATGGGCAGCAGCTGTTGGTTCTAATTTAAAAGATACAGGTGTATTTGAAAGCGAAATTCAAGCATTTATCTCAACAGTACCTTGGAACTTCTATGCTCTTTTATCCCTAATCATGGTAGTTTTAGTTGCAGTTTGTAACTTTGACTTTGGTCCTATGAAAAAAGCAGAAGAAGCAGCTTTAAAAGGTGATAATAATAAAGTTGAATCAAAAGATGTAGATGAAAACTTTGATGTTATTGCTCAAGGTGGCGTGCTTGATATGATAATACCAATTGTAGCTTTAATTATAAGTGCTATATTCTCATTATTATATCATGGTGGATACTATGGTTCAGATCCAGCATATCACACATTAGGTGCAGCTTTTGGTAATACATCTGCAGGCCCTGCTTTAGTATTAGCATCATTTATCTCTTTAATTGTTGCTTTTGCTATGTTTGTAGGAAGACGTCTTCTAACTTTAAAAGACTTTATGCAAGGTGTTTTAAAAGGCGTACAAGCTATGATACCTGCAAATATGATCTTAGTTTTAGCATGGACAATTTCAGGTGTTTGTCGTGATTTATTACAAACTCCTTTATTTATTTCATCATTAGTAGAACAAGATGCAGGTCTTGCTGGTAATTTATTACCTGCTATTATCTTTGTTATTGCAGGTTTCTTATCTTTCTCAACAGGTACAGCATGGGGTACATTTGGTATCTTAATCCCTATTGTTGTAACAGTAGCTCAAGCAATAGATCCTACTTCATCACTAACTATTATTACATTATCTGCAACACTAGCAGGTTCAGTATTTGGTGATCACTGTTCTCCTATATCTGATACAACTATTTTATCAAGTGCAGGTTCAGGCTGTGTGCATATTGAGCACGTATCAACACAATTACCATATGCAGTAACATGTGCTTTCTCTGCCTTTGCAGGTTATGTTGTAGCTGGTTTTACAAGTTCTCTTTTACTATCATTTGTAACAGCAGTAATAGTACTTGTAGTATCAATTTACACCCTACATATAAGATATAGTAAAAAAGAAGCTAGTCTTGCAAATAGTTAAAAAGACTTAAATTTAAAAAGACCTGTCCTTTGTGGCAGGTTTTTTTTATCTTAAAATTTAGGCATATTATTAGCTTTTACCTTTATAAAAGTTTTACTTTTTTGTCTTTATTTTTAGTTTTATAAGTGCGAAAATATTAGACCTAACTAAGGCTTAAATACATTAGGCAAAATATTAAAACTTGGCAAAAGTTGCCTATTAAAATTTAAAGTAAAATTACTAAAAATTTTTTATAAATCAATAAATTATAAAGTTGGAATAGTAATTGCTTTAGTTAAGATATCTTTATAAAAGAGGGTTAGAAAAATGATTGGAAATGTACATAATGGCATTCAAATAAATAATGCCAGACAAGAAAATAAATTAAACACCTCAACTCAAAATAAAGAAAATGCATCAAGCTTTGCTCAAATGCTTTCTATGATGAATGCTAAAACTTTAGAGCAAGCATCAACAAATGAATTTTCTTTAAATAAAGAGCAAAGTGAAAGTTTAAAAGATAATGCTGTAAAAGCCTCAGATATTAAAGATGAAGATATCTCTAATTTAATGAGTAATTTACCATCATCTACACGTAATTTATTACAATCTCTAAATTTAGAGAATTCTCAATTAAAGGGTATCTTAGCTAATATGTATACAGCTGATGAACTTGCAGCTTTTACAAATAGCAATAATGTTGAAAGTATTGATCCTGTAAGTGCTATGAATGCAACACAAGATCCATACTCAGAGGAAATGTTAGAAGATAGCGAGATTATGCATAGACTTCAAAATCTATTTACACATAATGCTCCACGCTATAATGAGGCTGATGATTATATTGAATTAATCAACTCATCAAAATCATATCTCTAAAATTTACTTAAAACGCTCTTTTAATAAGATTTGCCATAATGCTTAAGCATTATGGTAATTTTTGCCGTTTGTGTCAAAAAATTCCAAAAATCTTATTAATGTTTTACTCCTAATACAGAATACACCCTATAAGTCTCAACATTTTTCTTTATTATATGTACTATTGCTTTAGCAAAATCACCTAATACTATATGACTAAGTCCATTTAAAGCAAATGGTAAAATATCATCATGTATCTCAAATAATCCTGTAGCATAACCATCATTATCTAAATTTAAAGGTGAACTTACTAATATCCACTTTGCATCTTTTTTATTTTTTAAAAGTTTAAAACATTTTAAAGTTAATTCTTTTTTCTCTATATCTAAAGAATCACAAATATCACTGCACTCTGCTACATATTCTTTTTTACTTTTATCTGTGTACAAAATAGAGCAAGGAGCTATAGTTAATATTTTAGTATCACTATTTTTAAGCTTACGTATAAGCTTAAATACGCATGTTTCATCAATAATACTATTAATAGAGCTAAAGGATATAGTATCAATAATATAATGAAACTCCTTTAAAACACTATCTTTTATATCATCAATATCATCTATAATAACAGGACCATTACCCACTAGATTTAAAGGACTATCTACAATAGATGTGACAGATATTGAGATATTTTCAGCCTCTTTTACTATCATTTGACCTAAAGGATTATTAGCACCTATTACAGCTATTTTCATCTTTATATCCTCCTAACAATATCTAGTTTTATATAGTATTTTATAAATAAAATAAATTACATAATCTATATCACATCTTTTTATTATTTATTAATAAGTTAAAAAAGGCACAACAATTTGTTATGCCTTTTTTAATATCTAATAATTAAGTGTGTGAACCACCAATATTTAACCAATTTTCATAGCAATAAGCTTTATGCCAATCTATAAACTTCTTCTTAGGTCGCTTATCTTTATCCTCTGGCAGATAAATTTTAACTCCATCATATTGTAAGTACTCATCTGACCATATAGATTTAAATCTCTTTGATACAACAACCCTTATATCATCTTCTGATACATAGTCTAAGGTTATATAGCCTCCTTTAAATAACTTATGTAAATCAGAACGCATTAAAATACCATTGCGTATAGACTGAAATTCATCATCATAAAGAGGTTTTATATGAGCTACTTCTAAAACAGGTCTTACATTAGATTGTGTAATAGCACACTTATAATCATAAGTTGCAAATACTTTAGCTTCAAAGTGAGCAAAAAAAGCTGATGAATTAGAGTGGGATGCCATATAGAACATACCTTGCCAATTTGCACCTAGCTTTTCAATATGAGGAGATCTTGCTTTTAATGTTTGTTGTACTAAGAATTTACCATGAGGTGAGTCATATTTGAAAACAAAACGAGATCCATTTACAAAAAAGTCTTCTATAGCCTTTGGTATACGAACACTTTCCCTCTCATCAAAGATAAAGACATTAATAGTTCTTACTACATTTAAGATGCTATTTTCATTACCACCTTTTGCAATAACATCTTTTAGAAAATCATCATATGATGAAGCACCGCATCTTACACCATATATATCCCAAACATCTTTGACACTCTTATTATGAAAATCAAGTAAAAAACCACCACCTAAAATTCTAAAATAACCATCTTTATCTCTTTGTTCTGTTATAAAAAGCACTAAGGTGCCAGGATCGAGATCACTTACATTATTTTGATTACCAAGCTCCCAACAACATCCTGCCATAGATCCTGAAATTATATATTCGGTATCTAAAATGTCATACCAAGTCTTAGAAACCTTACAAACTAACACATCATCTTTTGAATTATACATAATCAAAATCCTTCATAAGAGATACTTTAGATAAAGTTATTCTTCTATAAGCCATCTATAAAGATATACCTTAATGTAGATTATTTTATATAAATATAACTATAAAATAAAATATTTAGTATAAATTTCTCTAAAGCTCTTAGCTTTTTTATAAAAAGAATAAATTTAAGGTAAATTTGTATTTTTTATATGTTTAATTTTAGTGTAAAACAGGCAATAAAGATGCAATATTTTTTTTAATTTTTACATACAATTATCTAAATTATATATGTAAATGTTTACATTTTAAAATCAATAAATTTTTATATAAAAAATTTTTAGGCAATACTTTCTTAAAAGAAAGTGATATATAAGCCTATATAAAAATATAAAAAAATTCTAAAATAAAATGATTTTTAAAAAAGTACTTGTTAGCAATAGATTACTAATAAAAACCAAAGTGAAAATGAAATTTCATATAAAATTGTTAAAATAAGAATTAGATCACAAAATTTAAAGCTACTAGTTTAAGCAAATTTTAAAAATGTAAACGATTACACTTTTACTATAAAAATTATTCTTAATTTTATAAAAACAAAATTTAAAACTATACAGAATAAAAATTTTATAAGTTAAAATAAGTTTATTTTTATACTTATAATCTTATTATCATATATTTTTAAAATCTAAATATATCTTTATTTCATTTGATTTTATTTCCTTTCTTTTGCAAAATAAGATGTAGATATTTTCGATGTTAAGAACAATCATAAAAGATAGTGAGGTTTTTTATGGATAATGTTTCACAAGGTTTAAGTACCTTAGATTATGCAATTTTTGCAATCTATGTACTTATAATCATTGCAGTAGGTCTTGCTGTATCACGCAAAAATAAACAAAGCACAGAGGGTTACTTCCTAGCCGGTAAGTCACTTCCTTGGTGGGCTGTTGGTGCATCATTGATTGCAGCTAATATTTCTGCAGAACAATTTATTGGTATGTCAGGTTCTGGTTTCTCAATCGGTCTTGGTATTGCTTCATATGAATGGATGGCAGCTCTTACCTTAATTCTAGTTGGTAAGTACTTCTTGCCTATCTTCATTGATAAGGGTATTTATACTATCCCTGAGTTCGTTGAAAAAAGATATAACTCAACTCTAAAGACTATCTTAGCAGTATTCTGGTTATGTCTATATATCTTCGTAAACCTATCATCTGTTTTATATCTAGGTGGTCTAGCTTTAGAAACTATCTTAGGTATTCCTATGATATACTCAATCATGGGTCTTGCATTATTTGCTCTAGTATACTCTGTATACGGTGGTCTATCAGCTGTTGTATGGACTGACGTTATTCAAGTTGTTGTACTAGTATTTGGTGGTTTTGCAACAACATTTATTGCTGTATCATTTATAGGTCAAGATGCAGGTTTCTTTGGTGGTTTAAGCCATTTATATGAAACAGCACCAGATCACTTTGATATGATCTTAGATCAATCAAATCCACAATTCTCAAACCTACCAGGTATTGCAGTATTAATTGGTGGTATGTGGGTTGCTAACCTTTACTACTGGGGCTTTAACCAATACATCATTCAACGTACCTTTGCATCAAAATCAATTGATGAAGCTCAAAAAGGTCTTGTATTTGCAGGTTTCTTAAAGCTAATCATTCCATTTATCGTAGTTATTCCTGGTATTGCAGCTTATGTAATCACAAACGATCCTCAATTAATGGGTCAATTAGGCGATATTGCAAACCACTATCTACCTACATCAGCAACAGCTGATAGAGCTTATCCATGGTTAACCCAATTCTTACCTATGGGTGTTAAAGGTGTTGTATTTGCAGCTTTAGCAGCAGCTATAGTATCATCACTTGCATCAATGCTAAACTCAACAGCAACAATCTTCACCTTAGATATCTATAAAGAATATCTAGATAAGAATGCATCTGATACTAAATTAGTTAACATCGGTCGTTTAACAGCAGTTGGTGCTTTAGTAATTGCAGTA
>JARHZF010000157.1 GCA_029258325.1 Anaerobiospirillum sp.
CAGGTGAAAAGATTTTAGCTGGTAATAGTACTAAAGGTAAGGCTACAGTAGCAAATAGTGCTCCTAATGGTCTAATTCAAAAAGATGGTACTATTACATTACAAGTAGGTGCAAACTCAGGTGATACCTTAGTTCTAACAGGTTTATCACGTGGTTTTACTGTATCTGCTATAAAAACCAAAGTTGGAGCAAATCTTCCTGCTGGTGTTAATAAATTTACTAAAGCATTTACCTCATCGATTCCAAATAAAGATACACCTGTAATTTTTAAAATATCAGAACCAGAAAATGCACAAGCTGTACTTGAATATATAGATGGTTTTATTTTAGTTATCGATCAACAAAGAGCACACTTAGGTGCTATGCAAAACCGTTTAGAATCAACTATACGTAACCAAGCATCAATCTCTGAAAATGAATCAGATGCACGTTCTCGTATCCGTGATACAGACTTTGCTGAAGAGACAGCAAATCTTACACAACAACAAATTATTCAACAAGCATCTCAATCTATATTAACTCAAGCAAATCAAAAGCCACAGATTGCTTTAGCTTTACTTGGTAGATAAAAATCCTTCTTTTATTTTATTTATGATAAGACTTGATATTAAAAGTATCAGGTCTTATTTCTTTTATAATTACCTATATTTAAAGAAATTTTCATATTAATTGAAAAATTAAAATTTATGTACTATAAAAATATAGATACTTACGTATATATTTTAATTTGGGGATTTTATATGAAAAGATACTCTTATACGCTATGTGCAATAGCAACATCTCTTGTAATGGCAGGTTGTCAAAGTACAGAAGTACAACAAAGTGTTGATCTAACTTCAACTTTAGACACTAATAATAAGATAGTTTACACAGCTGATTTTGATGTTGTAAATAAAGATAGTACATATCCATACATAATAGAATTATATAAAGATAAAGCTCCAAAATATACGACAAATCTTGCAAATGAAGAGACTTTGCATGATACAGATACCTTTGTAACAGATATAAAAAATCCTATTTTATATGCTTTTAAAGCTGAAAAACCAAATGGTTATTCTGTAATTATTTTACCAGGTGGTGGTTATTTTGGTTCTGCAATGCAACATGAGGGTTTTGATACAGCTACTTATTTTAATAAATTAGGATTTAATGCTTTTGTTTTAAAATATAGAACACCAAATAAAGTTGATACTATACCTCTTGAAGATGTAGATAGAGCAATGGAAATTATTGAAGAGAGGGCTCTTGAATTTAATGTAGATCCAAATAAAGTAGGTGTTATGGGTTCATCTGCAGGTGGTCATTTAGCAGCAACATATAGTGCATATGCAAAAAGGGAAAATTCTCCTGCATTTACTATATTGATGTATCCTGTGATTACATTTGATAATGCTATAGCAAGTAAGAGTGATTCTAAGAAGAATTTAGTCGGTATGCCAAAGGATGGTTCTGCTTTAGAGATTAAGTATTCACTTGAAAAGCAAGTAACTAAAGACACACCAAAAACATTTATAGTATTAAATGCAGATGATGATACTCCACCACTTCATAGTATTTATTATATGCAAGCATTACTTAAGAATAATGTAAATGCATCATTACATATATATCCAAAAGGTGGACATGGTTTTGGTTTTAGAGAAAATTATAAGTATCATGATATGTTTTTAAATGAATTAAAGACTTGGCTTGATCGTGAGGTTCTTCAAGAGCAAAAATAGTTTTTTACTTACATAATATTTATAACTAAGTCTTAAGACCTAATGTAAAAGTTAGGTCTTATTTAATTTAAGTTAATATTTTTGTGTAGTTTTACATTTTAGAGTATGTAGTTAATTTTTTAGAAAAAACTTTATATTAGGATCTATTTTTTGACAGTTAAATATAAATAAACACAAATTTGTACTGATAAGTATATTGATTTTAAAAGATAAAAATTAATGTTTTTTATATAATTTTGTAATTTGGCATAAAGATTTAATATTAAATTTATCAGAAAATATAAAAGGAATAAATAAAATGGCACTCTATGTAAATACAAATGTGAGTTCAATTAATGGCCAAAGAAAACTCACAAATGCAACAAATAGCTTAACTACAACTTATCAAAGATTATCATCAGGTCTTCGCATTAATAGTGCTAAAGATGATGCTGCAGGTTTACAAATTTCTGACAGATTAACTAGTCAAATCAATGGTTTAAATCAAGGAAATAGAAACAGTAACGACGGAATAGCACTTGCTCAAACTATTGAGGGTGCCATGGAAGAAATGA
>JARHZF010000079.1 GCA_029258325.1 Anaerobiospirillum sp.
ATCTAAAACGTAAATTAGCCTATCATGCTAAGGCAACTTTAAAACAAATTGAGTCTAAAAAGTACTATAGCTATTTAGAGCAATTTAATATTAAGCGTATAACTATAGTAGGTTTTGCTTTTTGTGGTAAATATATTGCCTATAAGAAAAAAGATCTAGTATTAGAAAATAGAGATTATGTAGAAGAGATTAAAAGTGAGTAACACTACACATAAGCTTTAATCTCATATTTTAAAAGTAGTAAAGATCTAGTTTTAGGCAAGATAGTTACTACTTTTCTTTTTTATATATAAATCAAGAAAATATCACATAGACTTATAAGGTCTAAAAAACATTAAAACTATTAAGAAAAACTATTTAATACTATTATATTCTACAGTATTAGGAGTAGAGTATGATACGAGAAGATCACGAGCTGAAGTATTACCAAGTCTAGCTGCTTGCTCAAGCATAAGAGCACCTAATTCTAGAGTATCTTCATCTTCTATAAAATCACGACCTAAAACTTCAAAACCCTTTTTCTCACCAAGTAAATTTAAAACTCTTTGCATCCAAAAACCACCATTTGTATAGTCTTTTTTAGCATAGAATTTTTTTGCAATTAAAGAGCAATTAGCAGCTTTTTTATGCATGTTTTTATAAGCCTGCTTATTTCCTAGGTTATAGGCTTTTTGCAAACACTTTTCAAATGCTTTTGTATTTTCATATGAAAGTAAAACTAAGGAGAGAGGATTATCTTCAAATTGATTACTTTGAATATAAAGAGCATTTACTACATCAAAAACGCTCATATCTCCTAAAATACAACGTGAGGTGAATTTTAAAAATGAATTTTGATATTGTGTGTCTAAAGAAATAGGTTCTTTATTTATTAAAGCCTCTTTAGATACCTCATCCTCAATGGTACATGCTGTACACATAAGACTTAATGTTATATATAAAAAGGCTTTTTTTATCATAATTTATTTACATATATTCAAAGTACAATATTTAACTTTAGATTTAATAATTGTTGTTTAGATCATCATTTGTATATTCGATCTTTTGTATATTAGAACTTTGATTTAAGAAATCAGCAGGTTTTTCAAAGTCACCTTGTATATCAACAAGCATTTTACCTTGGAAAACACAAATTAAGTTTTTAATAGATGGATCTTCCCATTCTTTTCTTAAATAGTGAACATAGTACCATTTAGTATTATCAAAAGGATCGGTTAACATAGGAGTTCCTAGAATATAGCGAACTTGATCAGTTGTCATTCCGTATCTTAATTTATTGATATTTTCTTGTTCAACAAAGTTACCTTGAGCTAAGTCAGCTCTGTATGCACAAGAACTAAGGGTAAGTGTAGATAAAGATATTAGTGTAATAGCTACAATTTTTTTAAATGACATATTGCACCTTAAATTAAAATCCTTTTATTTGCAAATTTGCACTAAGTATTTTAGCAAGCATAAATTAATAACTCAAACAATTTAGAAAAAAGCATTTATTTTTAAATTTTTTTATAGAAATTAAAAGTTAAAACATATATTAAAAACAATAAGTTATTTTTTTTAATGCAAGTTTTTTTAGAAAAATTTAAAAAAAATAAAAATTTTTACTTGAATTAATAAAATATAACCCCATGTATTAAGCATGTGATTATTTAATAGAGAAAAAACAGGTTTTAAAATGACTGATCAAAATTTCACAGAAAAAATCAATGAAGAGCAAACAGAGCAAGAAGTAAAAACTGAAGCACAAGCTCAAGAAAATGTTGCAAATGAAGAAGTACAACAAGATGAAAGTGCAACTTTAGACCCACTTGTTGAAATTGAGGCATTACGTGCTCAAATTGCAACACTTGAAGCTAAAGCTCAAGAAGAAAAAAACAAATTAATGCTTGCTTATGCTGATGCAGATAATGCAAGAAAAAGAGCAGAGCAAGATGTTGTACGTGAAAGAAAATACGGCATTGAAAAATTTGTTAAGTCTTTAATTCCTGTGTATGACTCAATGGAAAAAGCACTTGAGTACTCAGATAGAGAAGATCCTGCTACTAAGAATATCTTAGATGGTGTAGATGCAACTTTACAATTATTTGTAAAAGAGATGAGTAACTTTGGTGTTGAGGTTTTAAATCCATTAGGTCAACCTTTTAATCCAGAATTTCATCAAGCAATTTCTATGGTTGAGAGCGATCAAGTAGCTCCAAACCATGTACTTGCAGTTATGCAAAAAGGTATTGCTTTAAATGGTCGTGTTGTTCGTGCAGCTATGGTAGTAGTTGCAAAAGAAGTAGCAAAACCACAACAAGAAGAAGCTAAAGTATCAATTAATACAGAAGCTTAAAAAAAATACTTGAAATTCTATAACATGATCCCCATGTATATAGACAGATAGAAAAAAAGAATTTATAAAATCGGAGAAAAAAATGGGTAAAATTATTGGTATTGACTTAGGTACAACTAATTCATGTGTTGCAGTACTAGATGGTGATAAAGTACGTGTTTTAGAAAATTCAGAAGGTCGTCGTACAACTCCTTCAATCGTAGCTTATACAAATGATGGTGAAATCTTAGTTGGTGATAGTGCAAAACGTCAAGCAGTTACAAATCCAGATAAGACTTTATTTGCAATTAAGAGATTAATTGGTAGACGTTATGATGACGTTGAAGTACAACGTGATATTTCAATCATGCCATTTAAGATTGTTAAAGCAGACAATGGCGATGCTTGGGTATCTGTAAATGATAAGAAATTAGCTCCACCTCAAATTTCAGCTGAAGTTTTAAAGAAGATGAAGAAGACTGCTGAAGATATTTTAGGTGAGGAAGTTACAGAAGCTGTTATTACATGTCCAGCTTACTTTGATGATTCACAACGTCAAGCAACTAAGGACGCAGGTCGTATTGCAGGTCTTGAAGTAAAGAGAATTATTAACGAGCCTACAGCTGCATCTATTGCTTATGGTGAAGACAAGGCTAAAGGTCTAAAGACTATTGCTGTTTATGACTTAGGTGGTGGTACTTTCGATATCTCAATTATTGAAATTGATGAAATTGATGGTGAAAAGACCTATGAAGTATTAGCAACTAATGGTGATACTCACTTAGGTGGTGAGGACTTTGATAACCGTATTATTAACTTCTTAGTTGAAGAATTTAAGACAACTGATGGTGTTGACTTAAGAGCAGATCACCTTGCATTACAAAGATTAAAGGAAGCTGCTGAAAAGGCTAAGATTGAGTTATCATCATCACAACAAACTGATGTAAATCTACCATTTATTACAGCTGATGCTACAGGTCCTAAGCACTTAAACATCAAGATGACACGTGCAAAATTAGAGTCATTAGTTGATGATTTAGTACAAAATACTTTACAACCAGTAAAAACAGCTTTAGATGATGCAGGTAAGAGCATATCACAAATTGATGATGTTATCTTAGTTGGTGGTCAAACACGTATGCCTATGGTTCAAGACTTAGTTGCTAAGTTCTTTAACAAAGAGCCACGTAAGGATGTAAACCCTGATGAGGCAGTAGCAATGGGTGCTGCAATTCAAGGTGGTGTTTTATCAGGTACTAAGAAAGACGTTTTACTATTAGACGTAACTCCACTATCTCTAGGTATTGAGACTCAAGGTGGTGTTATGACAACATTAATTGAGAAGAATACTACAATTCCAACAGAGAAGTCACAAGTATTCTCAACAGCTGAGGATAATCAACCTGCTGTAACAATTCATGTTTTACAAGGTGAAAGACGTAGAGCATCTGACAATAAGTCACTAGGTCAATTTAATTTAGATGGTATTGCTCCAGCTCCACGTGGTGTACCACAAATTGAAGTTAAGTTCGATATTGACGCAGACGGTCTAATTCACGTATCTGCAAAAGATAAGAACACAGGTAAAGAGCAAAACATCACAATTAAGTCATCATCAGGTCTATCAAAGGATGATATTGATAGAATGGTTCGTGAGGCAAAAGATCACGAGGATGAGGATAAGAAGTTTGAGGAATTAGCTCAAGCAAGAAATAGAGCAGATGGTACAATTCACGCTATCAAGAAGCAAATGACTGAACTTGGTGATAAGATTCCAGGTGATATCAAAACTGAGATCAACAAAGCAGTATCAGATTTAGAACTTGCTGTACGTGGTGATGATAAAGATAGAATTGAAGCTGCTGAAAAAGCTTTAATTGAAAAGACTCAAGCATTAGAGGCTCAAGCACAAGCTCAAGCTCAAAGTGCACAAGGCTTTAATTCATCACAACAACAAGAAGCAAAGAAAGATGATGGTGTTGTTGATGCTGAGTTTGAAGAAGTAAAAGACGATAAGAAATAATAATAAGTAATATGAACTTATTTATTTAATAATGTTTATTAAGGTAGGATGCATAAGCGTCCTGCCTTTTATTATGTTGAGGACACTATGGCAAAACGTGATTATTATGAGGTGCTAGGACTACAAAAAGGTGCGAGTGAACAAGATATCAAACGTGCTTTTAAACGTCTTGCTATGAAATATCACCCAGATCACAATAAAGAAGCAAATGCAGCAGAAAAGTTTCGTGAGATAAATGAAGCTTATCAAGTTCTATCAGATCCACAAAAGCGTCAACTTTATGATGCTCATGGTTTTGCAGGTATTGATGGTTCACAAGCAGGTGGTGGCAATCCATTTGGCGGCGGTGGCGACTTCTCTGATATCTTTGGTGATATTTTTGGAGATATTTTTGGTGGTGCTCGTGCCCGTCAACAAGGTCCTGTAGAGCATCCTGGTCGTGATTTAAGAGCTGTTGTTTCTATTACTTTAGAAGAGGCAGTACGTGGTGTTACAAGAAAGCTTAATGTAAAGACTTATGTTAAGTGTCCACAATGTCATGGTCAAGGTTCAAAGGATGGTTCACGTCTATCTATTTGTCCACAGTGTAATGGTAGTGGTCAACAGATTATAAGACAAGGTTTTATGACCATGTCTCAACACTGTAGTGCATGTCATGGTACAGGTCGTTCTAATCCAAATCCATGTCCAAAATGTAAGGGCGATGGACGTGTACAATCTCAAAAGATAGTTGAAGTTAAGATTCCAGCTGGTGTTGATAATGGCGATAGATTACGCCTATCAGGTGAGGGTGAGGCTGGTTTACAAGGTGCTCCATCTGGTAATTTAATTGTTTTAATTGAGGTTCAAGATCATGATGTATTTACTCGTGATGGTCTTGATTTACACTGTGTTGTACCAATTTCCTTTACAACAGCAGTTTTAGGTGGTACAGCTGAAGTTCCAACAATTGATGGTGCAACTTTAAAACTTACTATAAAACCTGAGACACAAACAGGTACAATTTTAAGAATTGCAGGTAAGGGTGTTAAATCATATAATTCATCTCAAGTTGGCAATTTATATTGTAAAGTTGTAGTACAAACACCAACTAATTTAACAGAGGAGCAAAAAGATTTACTACGTAAGTTTGAAGCTACCTTTGAAAAAAAAAATAAAGAAGTAAATACTTCTAGTACAAAGGCAAAAAATAAAGACTCTGATAAAGCAAAAGAAGAGAATAAAAAAGAAGAGAAAGAAGGTATTTTCTCAAAGTTTTTTAAAGATCTAAAAGGTGATGATAAATAAAGAGTCTTACTTTATAATTGTAAAAATATATTAGTGTGCTAATATATTTTTGTTATTTGTTTTATGTGTCCACGCCTAAATGATATGTTTAGGCGTTTTATTTTTAGAGATTATTTATGGAACAAACACCAATGACTGCTCGTGGCGAGGAAATTCTTCGTACAGAGCTTGAAAGATTAAAGACACAAGAGCGTCCAAGAATTACTGCTGCTATTGCAGAGGCTAGAAGTCATGGCGATTTAAGTGAAAATGCTGAATATGATGCAGCAAAAGAAGATCAAGGTATTTGTGAGGCACGTATCAAGGATATAGAAGCAAAGCTTGCATCTGCAAATATTATTGATGTAACTAAATTAAAGCCTACAGATGGTTCTCCTTTAAAGGTAATTTTTGGTTGTACAGTTACAGTTTTAAATGTTGATAATGATGATGAAATCACATATAAGATTGTAGGTGAAGAAGAGGCTGATATTTCAAAGAACTTAATTTCATATAAGACACCAATTGCTAAGGGTTTACTTGGTAAGAAAGTTGAAGATGAAGTTAATATCAACATTCCAAAGGGTGTTGTTACATATGAGATATTAGAAATTCAATATATTTAATTATAAAAAGAGGCTGATATGGATATCAGTCTTTTTTTTTAGGTTTTTACTATGCATACTTTATTTAAAATATTAGCTTTTATTTCTTTATCTATAAGTACAGTAACTATGGCTGCAACTATAAATTCTGATTGTACTTTTAAGGGTAAAAAGCTCTATGGCAATGTTAAGTTTGTAAAAAACTTTGCTGATATTAGAGTTAAATATGTAAATAATTTTGAAGATATAAGAGTAAAGATGGTAGATAACTTTGCTACATCATGTGGATTATGGAAAGTAGATAATAATTTTCCTGATTTTACTGTAGAGGTTGTAGATAATTTTGAGGATATAAAAGTAAAGATTGTAAATAATTTTGAAGGTATACATTAATATACAAATAAGTATAAATGTATAATGAAAACTTTGCTTTTTAAGTTTATTAATAAAATATTTAATATAAAAATATTAATTTTATCAATAAATTAGCCTTATATTTAAGACTTAGTATCTTAACAAAATATAAAAAATATCTTAAATTATAAATAGATAGTAAAAAATATAATGCCAGGTTTGACCTGGCATTTTTGTGTAAGTTTTTAAATATTTAAAAACTTATTTTTAGATCTTATAAGTTCTAAGAGCTTAAACTAGGGTTAAGTTTAGATAAATTATTTAGATTTAGCAGAAGGTAAAATAAAGTTTGAATTTTCCTTTCTTTGTCTAAACATAATAGCAACTCTACCTACTACAGATAAAAGCTCTGCATGTACAGCATCTGCAGCTTCTTGTGCTTGTTCTTTTCTAGCTTCACCTGCGTTTAATTTAATTTTAATAAGTTCATGATGCTCAATTGAGCTATCAATTTCTTTAATAACAGACTCAGATAAACCTTCAGCTCCTAATAGGACAACAGGATTTAATGAATGAGCATGTGCTTTTAAAAATTGTTTTTGCTTAGTAGTTAGCCCCATAACTTTTACCTTTTATTAATATTTTTATTAAAATCAATAAGCTTTTCTTTTTATGTTAAGAAGTGTTTTATAAAAACATTTAAGAATCTTGCTTTATGTATATTTTACCTATTTTTATATTTAAAACAAATAACTTAATTTTATAAACTTTGTAAATTTAAGGGAAATTAACTATAAAAGTAACTTTAGGTGACAGATTTTAAGTAGTAGTTATAAGAAAGACATACAAATAAACATAGTTATACTTTTTCTATAAATAGAACAATGTGTAGACTATGTTATTTTAAGATAAGTTAAAGATATATTCCTTAAAATAAGAATATAAGCTATCTATTTTTATAGATAGTAGGTTTCATAAGTTTTGTTTTGAACCTTATCTATTTACTTTTTTTACTAGACTTCTCTTTTATATTTTTTATTATTATCTTAAGAATAGTAGCAAACATAGCTATAGCTATATATTTAGGATTATCTGTAAAATAAGATAAAAGCATTGCTATAAATAAGAACAAAAACATAAAAAATGAAGACATGTCTTTTTTCTCATTTACATTTCTTTTTGCACTCTCTTGCTTATTCTCTAAAGTTACATCTTTATCTAAAGGATTTATGTTCTTATTTTGTGTATTATCTATATTTTTACTTTGATTTTTATTAAAAATATCATCATTATTGCTATTAATATCCTTATTTTTATGTAATGATTCAATATAAGATACATAATCACCATCTTTAATTTTCTTATTTTTAAAAGACATAACATCCTCAAACACTATATAACTTCTACAAACTTTAGTAGTTCATGTAAGATTTATATTGTTTTTACATAAGAAATAACTATGTTGTTTTAATTAACAATCAATAATCACAATGACTACTTTAATTTACTATAACAAAAACAAGTCAAAGAAATAAAGTAAGGCTAAGTTTAGATATTAATTTTTTAAGCTTTTATTATCAGTATTACTATGCACTATTTTTTAAAATTTACCTTTATTTTGCTTAAAAAATGAAATAAATCTATATAGAATTGATATTTATAAATTTGTAGTGTAGAGTACATAATTGACTGACTTTTTATAAAGATAAAGAATACACCTAATTATAAGTATTTGATAATTTTACGCAAAAGAAAAGGTTTATAACTTTATTAGTAGCAGTCAATCTCAATAAAGGTTAGAATCTTACTAAAGAATATATTTTTAGTAAAAGCCTTAATATATAAATTTTATTATTTTTTAGGCTCATATATGATGCAATGTGTGTCCTAATTTTTATATGTTTTAATATACTAACTTAGGTTTAAATAAAAGAAGAAGTATGCCTGTAAAGAAAAGAACAGCAAGTCAATCTCGATGGTTAAAGGAGCATTTTAACGATCCTTATGTAAAGGAGGCTCATAAAAGAGGACTTCGCTCACGTGCAAGTTTTAAACTTGAAGAGTTACAAAAGAAAGATAAACTTATAAAGTTTGGTGATATTGTTGTAGATCTAGGTGCAGCTCCTGGTGGTTGGTCTGAATATGCAATCAAATGCGTAGGTGAAAAAGGTCATGTAATAGCTACAGATATTTTAGATATGCGTCCTATTACTAATGTAACTTTTTTACAAGGTGACTTTCGTGAAGATAGTGTCTTTATAAAATTATATGACATGATAGGTCATGGTGCTGATGTTGTAATGTCTGATATGGCACCTAATATGTCAGGTAATAATGCAATTGATCAGCCTCGTGCTATGCTTTTATCTGAACTTGCTTTAGATATGGCTCGCCGTGTACTAAAAGAAGGTGGAACTTTTGTTGTAAAAGTATTTACAGGAGAGGGTTCACAAGAGTATTTAGCAGAGCTTAAAAAAGATTTTAAAACTGTAAAAGTTAGAAAACCTGATGCATCACGTGATAGATCACGTGAGGTTTATATGGTTGCTACTGGTTTTAAAGGACATGAGTTAAGCGGTGTAGCTCCTAGTATTAATAATGATTTGATGATTTAAAAATAAAGTGAGACGACAAGGAAAAATATGGCAAAGAACTTAATATTATGGTTAGTTATCGCAATTATATTGATGTCATTATTTGAGTCATTTAATACAAGTGATAACTCTGGTAGAACTATGGACTATACGACTTTTATTCGTGAAGTTCAGCAAGAGCAAATACAAGAAGTTGTATTTGATGGTAAGGTTATAAATGGCATAAAAAGAAGTGGTGAAAAATTCCAAACTGTTATGCCTGTACCTGATGGTGCTATTTTAGATAGCCTACTTACACATAATGTAAGAGCAACAGGTACTAAGCCTGAAGAGCCATCATTACTATTTTCAATCTTAGTATCATGGTTCCCTATGCTTTTATTAATTGGCGTATGGATTTTCTACATGCGTTCAATGCAAGGTAGTGGCAAGGGTAATCCTATGTCTTTTGGTAAATCAAAGGCAAAACTTCTAAGTGAAAATCAAGTAAAAACAACCTTTGCTGATGTAGCAGGTTGTGATGAAGCTAAAGAAGATGTTGAGGAATTAGTTGATTTCCTTCGTGATCCATCTAAGTATCAAAAACTAGGTGGTAGAATACCTCGCGGTGTTTTAATGGTAGGTCCTCCTGGTACTGGTAAAACTTTACTTGCAAAAGCTATTGCAGGTGAAGCAAAAGTTCCTTTCTTCTCAATTTCAGGTTCAGACTTTGTTGAAATGTTCGTAGGTGTTGGTGCATCTCGTGTAAGAGACATGTTCCAAACAGCAAAGAAAAATGCTCCTTGTATTATTTTCATTGACGAAATTGATGCTGTAGGCCGTAAGAGAGGCATTGGCATGGGTGGTGGTCATGATGAAAGAGAGCAAACCTTAAATCAGCTTTTAGTTGAAATGGATGGTTTTGAGGGTTTTGAGGCTGTTATTGTTATTGCTGCTACAAATAGACCTGATGTATTAGATCCAGCTTTATTAAGACCAGGTCGTTTTGATAGACAAGTAACAGTAGGTTTACCTGATGTACGTGGTCGTGAGCAAATCTTAAAGGTACATATGAGAAAAGTACCTTTAACAAAGGATGTTGATCCTGCTGTTTTAGCTCGTGGTACTCCAGGTTTTTCTGGTGCAGAGCTTGCAAACTTAGTAAATGAAGCAGCTTTAGCTGCAGCACGTAGCAATTTACGTAATGTAAGTATGCGTGAGTTTGAGCTTGCTAAAGATAAATTATTAATGGGTGCAGAGCGTCGTTCAATGGCTATGACAGAGCATGAGAAGATAAATACAGCTTATCATGAATCAGGTCATACTATTGTAGGTAGATTAGTACCAGATCACGATCCTGTTTATAAGGTATCTATTATTCCACGTGGTAGAGCTCTAGGTGTTACTATGTATTTACCAGAGCAAGATAGATATTCACATTCAAAACAATATCTACTATCAAATATAGCAACTTTATTTGCAGGTCGTATTGCAGAGGGTTTAATCTTTGGTGATGAGGCTGTAACTACTGGTGCTTCAAATGATATTGAAAGAGCAACAGATATTGCAAGAAAGATGGTTACACGTTGGGGTATGAGTGATAGATTACCTCCTATGCAATTTGATCAAGACACAGATAGATCACAATACTTAGGTGGTGGTAGCACTCAAACTATGCCAATGTCTGATAAGACAACCTTAATCATAGATGAGGAAGTAAGTAAGATTATAAATAGCTGTTATGATAAGGCTAAGACTTTACTTACAGAGAATAGAGATATTCTTGAGGCTATGAAGGATGCTTTATTAAAGTATGAAACTCTTGATGCAAATCAAATTGATGATCTAATGGCAAGACGTCCATGTCGTCCACCAACCGTAGATGATACACCTGCTGATGCTAATGATGATGCTAAAAAAGAGGATGATACTAAAAAAGATGAAGATAGTTCATCACAAGATAAAGTAGAGTCTCAAGATAAAAAAGATGAGTCTTTTGATAAGTCTTTAAAAGATAGCGATAAAGAGCAAGATGCTCCTAAAGCTTCAAAAGACGAGATAAAAGATGAAAAAGACTTAAAAGATAAAGAGTAATTTATCTTAAAAAAAGAGGGAGCTTTGATGCTCCCTTTATTTTTATGGTTTATATATGAATATTAAAAGAAAAATTTATATTATCTCTATTTTTGTTATAGTAAGTTTTAATTTAGCTTTAAAGTATAAGCGAGGCTAGGGTACTGCTGTTGATTATGAAAAAGCTGTACATTATTTTAAGATGGCAGATGACTTAGATAATATTTTAGGATCTTACAATCTTGCTAATATGTATATGCAAGATTTAGGTGTTGAAAAAGATGAAGATAAGGCTTTGTCTTTGTATAAAAAAGCTACCCTTAATTGTGATGATATATCTGCTCATAATTATGCAATGTTTTCTTTTATGAGAGGTAAAATATTAATAGATGAGGTAATTTTATTTTTAAAAAAGGCAATTGATAGAGGATTTTATTATTTAAGTGAACAATTAGGGCTTATTTATTATCTTGGTCAAAATGATCTTGAAGTTAATTATGAACTTGCTTTTAAGTATTTACTAGAAGCTTATGAACATATTGAACTAAACTTTGCTAGTGCATATCACTTAGCTACTATGTGTTATAAATGTTTAGGTACAAAGAGAAAACATACACTTGCTGCAAAACTTTATTCATATGCTTATAAAAAAGGTTATGAGGGTGATTATGGTCCACTTCGTGACTTAAAAGATAAGGGATATAAAGTTCGTATAAATATTTGATAAAATTGTTTTTAAATACTAAAAATAATGTAATTTTATGTAAGATACAAACAATACTTTCTATACAAATAATGGTATTGTTTTTTTTATTAAGTGTAGAAGTTATGAATGAGGTTTAATAATATTAAGTTACTTACAATAGAATTTATTATAAATTTTTACATCTTATCTAAAAAATGCTAACTTTGTTTGTATAGAGACTGTATCTTTTGAGTATAATCTTTTATAGTTATTTCTTTAAATATCTTTTTAAAACAAAATAGTAAAAAAAAGATACAAGAATATCTAACATAAGTAGCATATTATTTAAGTTCTATTTTTACTTAGATCTTAAATTAAAGGATTGCATTTTCTTGATTAATGTTTTTTATATGAGGTAATTATGAAACTATTAATTAAAGATAGAGAGATTTATTTAGATGAGACAAAGATAATGGGTATTTTATCTTTGGCAAAAGATGATAAAAGAGATCTTGAAACCTTAGTCAATGAAGTTCAATCTATGTATGATTATGGTGCTGAGTTTATCGAAATAGGTTTAGAGGGAGATGATATATCCTATGAGGATGAGAAAAGACTACTCCCACCTTTAATTAATACTATACAA
The DNA here is from genome assembly GCA_029258325.1 of Anaerobiospirillum sp. GTDB lineage: Bacteria > Pseudomonadota > Gammaproteobacteria > Enterobacterales > Succinivibrionaceae > Anaerobiospirillum_A. The sequence continues at coordinate 12,540 of JARHZF010000079.1, forward strand.
GAAAAATTGGATATTATTATTGCAATTCACACAAGTAATCCACGTACTATGGAGCTTTGTATTAGTGAAGGTGCACATATGATAATAGATCCTAAAGCACTAAAAGAAGATGGAGCTTTAGAGATTGTATCTAAATTAAAATGTCCTATATGTCTTCTTTTTAGCCCTGATATAAAGATTGATGATTTAGTAGATCCAACTTCAGTTATTTCAGAGTTTTTCTATGAGCGTATAGATGCCTGTCTAAATGCTAAGATTGAAAGACGCAGAATTATAATAGATCCAAGTTTAAGTATATTTACATCCTTTGATTTAAGATTAAAGATGATAGGTAGACTTTCAAGTTACAAGAGTTTTGGTCTTGTAACTTCTATAGCTATTCCTCGTGCTCTTCCTTATGTTGATACATATATGACAGATAATATATCTTTAGCTATAACAGAGGGTATTTTTGTATCTGAGCATGGTTGTAATATTATAAGAACTAAAGAGGTGTCTAATATGGCACTTGCTTTAGATAGTTGGAGTGCTTTAAATGAGAGTGCAAGACCATTTAGAGTAAGTAAAGCTATAGTACAAAGATTAAAGAAAAAGAAAAAATCTTAATAAAAAACCTAAAAAAAGGAAAAAATAATGCAAAGAAAATATTTTGGTACTGATGGTGTAAGAGGTCGTGTTGGTGATTTTCCTATAACACCTGAGTTTGTAATGAAGTTAGGACAGGCAGCTGGCAAAGTTTTAACTAAAAATTCTCAAGGTCGTGTCATTATAGGTAAGGATACACGTTTATCAGGTTATATGTTAGAGGCAGCACTTGAGGCTGGTTTTGCTGCATCTGGTATAACAACAGTATTACTAGGACCTATGCCAACACCTGCTATTGCCTATTTAACTAAAGCTTTTAGAGCTGATTTAGGTGTTGTAATATCAGCATCACATAATCCTTTTTATGATAATGGTATTAAGTTTTTTTCAAAGGATGGAACAAAGCTTCCTGATGATATAGAGCTTGAGATTGAAAAAGCTCTTGATGATGAATTTACTCATGTAGAAAGTTCACAATATGGACGTGCTTATCGTCAAGATGATGCACCAGGTCGTTATATTGAATTTTGTAAAAGCACATTTTCAAATAAAGTAAGTTTAGATGGTTTAAATATAGTTTTAGATTGTGCAAATGGTGCAACCTATCATGTAGCTCCTTTAGTATTTAGAGAGCTTGGTGCTAATGTTATACCAATAGGTGTAAGTCCAAATGGTACAAATATTAATGATGGATGTGGTTCTACACATATACAATCACTTGTAGATACTGTTTTAGCTAAAAAAGCAGATCTAGGTATTGCCTTTGATGGTGATGGCGATAGAGTTATGATGGTTGACTCGCATGGCAATATTTTAGATGGTGATGCTCTTTTATATATTATTGCAACAGATAGACTTAAGGTAAATAAACTACAAGGTGGTGTTGTAGGTACACAGATGTCTAATTTAGGTCTTGAGCTTGCACTTAAAGAAAAGGGTATTGATTTTGCTCGTTCAGCTGTTGGTGATAGATATGTAATGGAGCAATTACTTGAGCGTAATTGGTCATTAGGTGGTGAAAATTCAGGTCATATTATCTGTTTAAATTACACCTCAACAGGTGATGGTATTATCTCAGCCTTACAAGTATTAAAAGCACTTTGTCATCAAGGTAAAGATTTAGCATCTTTAATTTCTGATTTAAATATGTATCCACAAGAGCTTATTAATTTAAGATTGCAAGCAGGCTTTGATGCTTTATCTGATGATAAAGTATTAAAAGAAGTAAAAGCAGTTGAATCTTTATTAGGCAAATATGGTCGTGTACTTTTAAGAAAATCAGGAACAGAGCCTTTAGTGCGTGTTATGGTTGAAGGTGAAGATAGAGTCTTTGTACATAATATGGCACAAAGAATAGCAGATGTTATACGAGCACAATCTGAAAAATAAATAAAAAAAGGTCTAAGTATACCTTATATAAATGGTATACTTAGTCTTTGTTAAAAATAGCATTTAATGTATATAAATATTAAATAAAGTACTTATTTTTACAAAGTTCATTTAGTTAAATATTTTACTTTATATATTGTATATATTAGTGTATTATGTGGGCAAAGTTTTGATACAAGATTTGCACTGTAACTATTGGTTATAGTTATAGTTTTCTAGATTATTAGTTATTATTTATTTTAAATAAAAAACTAAATAAAAAAGAGGTTTTAGACCTCTCTTCTTTTTCTTATCTGTTGATAATTTGCAAGAAAATTTGTATCATACGGCGTCATGTATATAATCATCTTTGGTTTTTTTTATTATGTATGAAGTTGTTATAGTTATTTTACTATTAGTAGCAATTGCTCTAGTTGCTTTAATCCTTGTGCAACAAGGTAAAGGTGCAGGCATGGGTGCATCATTTGGTGCTGGTGCCTCAAATACTGTATTTGGTTCAACTGGTTCTGGAAATTTCCTAACTCGTTCAACATGGATTTGCGTTATACTATTTTTTGGTATTTGCTTATTAATAGGTTATATGCAAAAGAATCAACATAGTGAAAATGCTGATTTTTCTAATTTAGATGAAGTAAAAGCTGTAGAAAGCCCTGTTGATGTTCCTGTTGTAAATGATGATGGTGAAGTACCTGTTGTTAAGGATACAGATGTTCCATCTGTAGAGACAGATAAAGTAGAAGAAGCTACATCTCAAGAGAATAAAGATGAGGCTAAATCTCAAGAAAGTACAGATACTAAAGTAGAAGCTAGTGCAAATGAAAGTGCAGAAGATACAAAATCTTCAAAAGAAAATGCACAAGTAGAAAATGCTAAAGACAAGAAATAAAAAAAGTTTTTTAGTTTTAAAGATAAAGCCTCTAAAGATAAAATTTAGGGGCTTTATTTTTTATAGCGATTAAAATTATAAATATCTTTATCAGTTACAACCATATCAAGTGGAATATCCCAATGTTCGCACTTTATTTCTTTTTCTTTTTGAAAATCATAAGCAAGACCAATTAAAAAGGCACTAGGGCTTACTCTTTTTAGCATGCGATCATAATAACCGCCACCAAGACCTAATCTATTACCCTTTAAATCAAAGGCAACTAAGGGCATTAAAACTATTTCAACTAAGCTTGGATTTACTAGATAAATAGTACTAGGAATTGGTTCTTTTATATTGTATTTATTTAAAACAAGATTATCTAAAGAATCAAAACGATAAAATTCCATATGACCTTTTTTAGAAAAGTCTATAGTAGGCAGTACTAAGGTATGCTTGTTATCAACAAGGCGTTTATTTATAAAATCTGTCTTTAATTCTTTTTTAGTAGAAACATAGGATGCTACTAATTTTTCAGTATCAAAAAGATTTAAGCTAAATAAATTATCCTCAACTTTAGCTGCTTTTTCTAAAACCTCATCTAAAGTTAAGCTTTCTCTTTTTTCTTTTTTATCTAAACGTATTTTTTCACGTATAGGTTTATCTATAAAATAATATTGATTATTACCCATTTTTATTTACTCTTTCTAAATGATTTTCAATTCTATTTACAATATCATTAGCTTTATCTGTAAATGTTGTAGAGCCACCTAAAAATTGTAATAATTTAGTTTGGCAATCTATAGCAGTAATTAAAGCTGCAACTTGAGGTGTCATATTAGGATTATCACGCAAATGTTTTGCTATAGTATGTTGTACAGCCTCTGCTGCATCTTTTAATTGTTCTACTTTATCTTTACTGCAACGCAGACTAATCTTTTCACCAACAATACTAAATGTAACTGTTAATGTTTTTATATTTGTATCTGACATAATAATCCTTTACAATTGTTCTTTATAATTGATAATTGACCAATACGGTTTTATATTATAATAATTTTTTTAGTTTTTATACTAAATTTTAAAAGGTGAATATGTGAGCGAGAAGTTACAAAAAGTTCTAGCTAGATTAGGTCTAGGTTCCCGCCGTGAATTAGATAGTTTAATTGCCAGTGGCAGAATAGAAGTAAATGGTGTAATCGCTACCGTTGGTATGCGTGTAGATAGTGATATTACTGTAAAGATTGATAATAAAGTTGTAGCTACCCCTCAATCAAGAATACCTAAGTGTCGTGTGCTTATGTATTATAAGCCAGAGGGTGAACTTACAACCTATAAAGATCCACAAGATAGACCAACTGTTTTTGATCATTTACCACGTCCTGATTTAGGTCGTTGGATTTATGTTGGTAGATTAGATTTAAATACTTCAGGTTTACTTTTATTTACTACAGATGGTGAACTTGCTAATGCTCTTATGCATCCTAAAAATGAGGTAGAGAGAGTATATGCAGCTCGTATTTATGGTGAGGTTACTGAAGAGCAAATAAGTAAACTTACAACAGAGGTTATGCTTGAGGATGGTCCTGCTAAATTTGATAGATTAACCTATCAAGGTGGTGAGGGTCGTAATCAATGGTATCACGTAAGTTTAAAAGAAGGTCGTAATAGAGAGGTACGTAAACTTTGGGAGAGTGTAGGTCTTAAAGTATCTCGTCTTATTAGAATTAAGTATGCAAATATTACTTTAGATGAAAAGCTAAAGACAGGTGCATATAGAGAGCTTAGTTTATCTGAGATAAATAATTTAAGAAATCTTGTAGGTCTTAAAGCTTTAGATGATGATCAAATTGCTTATGTATCTTTAGATAAGTTACAAAAAGATAGTAGGTATAGACATGAGCAAAATAAGAAAGTACAAGTAAAGTTTGAAGCTAAAGATAGAAACTCTTTTAAATCAAATAGAGATAGAAGAGATTTTAAACAAAAAGATAGATTAAATAATGCTCAAAAAGATAGATTTGCAAAGCGTAATGAGAGATCAGATCGTTTTGACACAAGAGGTGATATATCTTTTAATGAGAGATCTTATAAAAGCTCACACAATAAGAGATTTTCTCTAAATGAGAATAGACAATCAAGATCATCTTTTAAGGACAATAGAGAGTATAAATCATCTCCTAGAGCTAATACTAGTTCATATAGAGAGTATGACAATAACAATAGACAATCATATAGAAGAGAAGATAGAGCATCAGGACCTGTTATAAAGGTTGTAAAGAGATCTTCTTTTAATAATGAGAATAGACAAAATTCTGCTTATACAAAGAGAGTTGCGAAAACTTCAGTTTATAGAGGCAGATAATTAAGAAGAAAAAGGGGATATAAAAATCCTCTTTTTCTTTTTTTTAAATAAATCAAAGGACTTTTATATTTACACAAAATTTTTATATAAAGTTTATCTAAATAGACATATGTATTATTTAAAAATTCTTTAGCATAGTGTATATTAATAGATACTGCCATGAGGCATAATTTAGAAAAAGAAAGATATTAAAAGTGTCAACGAAAGACTATATAAAACTTAACTTTAAAAATAAATATATATCGAATGCAATTTCGATCCCTCCTTTTTTTAATAAATCAGACAATAAGGTGAGTTAATTATGGAAACAGTAGTAGCTCATGAAATCATGTTTGACATGGCGTGGATTTCAGATCCAACAGCTTGGCTTGGTTTATTAACATTAGTTGTAATTGAAATTGTTTTAGGTATTGATAACCTTGTATTTATTGCAATCTTATCAGCAAAACTACCTGTTCATCAAAGAAATAAAGCTCGTTATGTAGGTTTAGGTGGTGCTCTTGTCATAAGACTTATATTACTTGCATGTATTTCTTATATAGTATCAATGACAGTACCATTATTCCATATAGGGGATTTTGGTGTAACAGGTCGTGATATTACTATGATGGTAGGTGGTGTTTTCTTATTATATAAAGCAACACATGAATTACATGCAAAGCTAGAGGGCTTTGATGAGGAATTGTCTGCATCAAAAGCTGCAGGTAATGCCTTTGGTCTTGTAGTAATGCAAATCATGGTGCTAGATGCTGTCTTCTCTTTAGATGCCATTATTACTGCAGTAGGTATGATAGATCATGTATTTATCATGATGTTTGCTGTTGTTATTGCTATGGGTGTTATGACTCTTGCAAGTAAAGCTATTACAGAATTTGTGGCACATCATCCAACCTTAGTTATTTTATGTTTAGGCTTCTTATTATTAATTGGTTTCTCTTTAATTGTAGAGGCTTTACATTTCCATGTACCAAAGGGTTATTTATATGCAGCTATTGGTTTTAGTATTTTAATTGAGATCTTTAATCAAATAGCAAGAAAGAATACTTTAAAGGTAGGTTCAACTTCACTTACTATGCAATCACGTGAAGTTGCTGCTAATTTAGTATTAAGATTACTAGGTTCTAATCAGAATCAAGTACAAACATTAAAAGAAGCTATTGTGTCAAAGACAGGTGCTACTGTATTTAACACTCAAGAAAAAGAGATGGTATCTCGTGTTTTACAACTATCATCACTACCTATAAAGACAGTGATGACAGCACGTACTGACATTGAGAGAATCTGTTTAGATGAGACACAAACTTTAGTTGATAATGTTAGAAAATTAACTCATTCACGTCTTGTTGTGTATAAAGATATGCACAGTGATAAACCTTTAGGTTATGTAAAGAGATCAGAGGTTTTATTTACATATTTAGACAATAAGGCAAATGAGATTGATGTTATTATCAAAAAGCCTTTATATTTACCTGAGACTATTTCAGTATTAAAAGCATTAGAGGAGTTTAGAAAATCAAAACAAAACTTTGCTTTTATTTATGATGAGTTTGGTAATTTTGAGGGTATTGCAACTTTACATGACATTATGGAGGAGATTGCAGGTGAGTTACCATCACAATCTGAAGCTCCTGAAATTGTTAAAATAAGTCCAAATACTTTCTTAATTGAAGGTGATGCTATTTTAAAGGATATCTCACGTTTAACAGGCTTTAATGTACCTGCATCTGAGCATTATCATACAATAGCTGGTTTTATTTTAGATTATCTACAAAGAGTTCCACAAGTAGGTGAGGTTGTATCACTTGTAAAGTGGAAAATTGAGATTGTAAAGGGTGATGAAGTAGCTATTGAGACAATAAGACTTACAAAGCTCTTTGATCTAAAAAAAGATAATAAAAAGTAAAAGTTTTTACAAAATAGATAAAAAGCAGGGGTAAAATCCTGCTTTTTTTATTTAAGTTCTTTTGTTATGTTGTATAGAGATTTTATTAAATAGTAAGAGATTATAGTAAAAACTATAAAGATAGTAAGTTCAAAGACTATAGCTATAAAAGAGAGGGCATAATTATGTGTATTTGCATAGATTATAGTTAATATAGCAAAGGATGAAAGACCGCCTAAAAATCCTGTTTTAATAAAGGCTAAAATTTTAGTATTATTAATTTTATAGTGTTCACATATAAAGATAAAAAGACCTATTAATATTGCAGATAAGATATCAGCTGTATGTAAAAAGGCTATAGTCATAGATGGGGATAAATCCTTTAGATAATCATCTGTAAATATAGTTAAAATATAGCGAGTTAAAGCACCTATACCACCACCTACAAAGATTAATAAATTTAATATAATTTTATCTTTCATTTATATAAACTCTTGACATAAAAAGTTTGCACATACTGCACTTAAAAGACCAAAGAAGGCATTTAAACCTATATATAAAAAGAACTTTTTTATCTCTTTATTTCTTAGCATACAAAGGGCATCACCACAAAGAGATGAAAGTGTACCTAAAGCTACTACAAAGCCTGATACTATAAAAGATGCTATATTTAAAGGAAGTAGGGTAAAGAACATTATAGATAAGAAAGTTGCAAGTGTATTTACAATAATAACACCAAGAGGGATATAGTTTGTTATTTTACTTGCTATGCTTAGGATGCCATTTCTTGTGCAAGCACCAAGACCACCTGCTAGAAAGATAAAAAGATATAAATTGTCAAAAAACATATATTAATATCCATAAAATTTTCAAGTAAGACATTTTACACTAATTAAAATATAAATTCTTTTATAGAAATTATGATGATATTTTTAATAAATTATTAAAATTAAAGCTATTTAGATAGTTTTTAGTAAAAGTTTCCCAATACGCTGTACAGTTTTGGGAAACATTTTATCATACTATATCGCAAAAACAGCATTTATAACACTTTTACTCTATATTATAATAAAATAATTAAATTCTAAATAACTGTACAGCAACGTACAGTTT
>JARHZF010000177.1 GCA_029258325.1 Anaerobiospirillum sp.
ATCTAAAACGTAAATTAGCCTATCATGCTAAGGCAACTTTAAAACAAATTGAGTCTAAAAAGTACTATAGCTATTTAGAGCAATTTAATATTAAGCGTATAACTATAGTAGGTTTTGCTTTTTGTGGCAAATATATTGCCTATAAGAAAAAAGATCTAGTATTAGAAAATAGAGATTATGTAGAAGAGATTAAAAGTGAGTAAAACTACACATAATCTTTAATATATTTTTTAAGAAGTAGCAAAGATCATATGTTATATAATAGTTCTTTGCTACTTTTGCACTTTTTACAGTAATTTTAAAAATTTTTTATTAAAGAATAAATACACTAAAAGCTTACTTTTATACTATTTGTTTTAACTGTACAGCATATAGATATTTATTTAAACTATAGTATTTGTGATTGTAGCTTTAGATATAATAAGATCTTCTTTATAAATAGAAACTTCAATTACATGTAATCTTTTACCACATTTTAAAAATGTAGCATAAGCTTTTACAGTATCATTTAATTTTGCTGCATTTAAATGATTTGCACTAATACTTGTACCTAGAGCTTTTTTATCTTTATCAATAACAAAGGTAGATAAAGTACCAGCTAAAATTTCAGCTAAAGCAAGTGATGCTCCACCATTTAAAAAACCATGAATTTGGCACACTTTATCACTTACAAAAAGAGATGCAATAGCTTCTTTTTCATCTATTTTTTCAATATTAATACCTAAAAAATCTTGCATGCTTTTTTCTAACATATAAACCTCTTTTAAAAACAACAAAGTTTTAAGATATCTCTTAGTGTATTTTTGTAATTTATATAAGTATTATCTTTTGATATAGAAAAATCTAAAGCTTGTCTATTTATAGAGAAAATAGCATTTATATGCTCTTTATAGTAGAGATCTAAATTACTATCATCTATAGTACCAACAAGAGCTATTAATTTTTTATTATGTTTTTTAGTAAGTTTTGCTATAGAAGATAAGACCTTACCTTGCAAAGATTGACTATCTAAAGCACCTTCACCTGATATTACAATATCAGCATCTTTTATTTTATTTTCTAAATCTAAGATAGTAGATAAATTTTCAAAACCACTTTGCATATTAGCATTTAATAAAGATATAGCACTTAAAGGAAAAGCACCTGCAGCTCCACTTCCTTTTATATTTTGTAAATCTATACTTGTATAGGAACTTAAAAAATCACAATAATATTTGATATTAGTCTCAAGTATAGTTATATCGTGAGGGCTAGCTCCTTTTTGTTTTGAAAAAACATAACTAGCTCCATTTTCACCATAAGCTTTATTTGTTACATCACAAAGGCAAGTAAACTTAACATCTAAAATATTTTTTGTAAGTTGTTCTTTATTTATACTTTTAATAGTAGATAAAAGGTAAGGATAGGGATATATCTCATCATTCTTTTCATTTAAGAAAACACAGCCTAAAGCTTTTAACATTAAAGCTCCACCATCATTAGTACATGAGCCGCCTAATGTGAGTACAATTTCTTTAAAGCCATTTTTTATTGCAGATAAGATAAGCTCACCAACTCCATAAGTTGATGCATATAAAATAGAACCATCATCTTTAAATTGAATACCTGCACATTGAGCCATCTCAATATAAGCTTTATCTAAATAACTTACATAAAAACATTGAACTTTTTTACCATGAGCACTACTTACTTCACAATAAATCTTTTTAGCTCCATCTAAGCTTAAGATAGCATCAAGTGTACCCTCACCACCATCAGCTATAGCAATAGTATCTAGTAAAATCTTATCTTTAAATTCCTCTTTATACAAAGAGTTTGCAATAGAACAAATTTCACATGAAGATAAAGTGCCTTTAAAAGAATCTGATGCTATAAGGATTTTCTTTTTACTCATATATTTACACCTAAAGTAAAAAAGCTTTAGTATTAGTCTTTGTGATTTTTGCGTTGTTACCTATAAAAAAACATAGTGCTTTCTTGTTTAGAAACAAAGCAAATATTCCATGACCTTTAGTCTTTTTATTTAGATTAAAAAAATAGGCTATATGTACCATAGTTATTTATAGTCACATAGCCTTTTTTAAGATAAAACAAGATATCTTTTATTCTACTTTTTGATTTCGTCTATTAATAAAATACCAAGAATTGCTTGATACTTGTCTATAACCATTTTCTATATAAAAGGTAGCTTTTTTAGTTACCTTAGCAACACCATTACGAAATGGATAAACATAGTCATATTGAGGAGTAATAATTATATTTCCTCTATTATCCATAAAGCCCATTTTACCTTTAGGAGATATAATTCTTACTAAATTTTCAGATTGTGTTGCTTCACCTTCAACGCTAAAAATTTTATAGTCTGTATTTCTTATATGCTTAGCATTTGCAAGGGAGCAAAAAGCTAAACTTATTACTGTAAGTGAAATAAGAATTTTTTTAAACATTTAAAATCTCTCTTTTTGATTTAAAGATAGTTTTGTCTATTATAAATGTACTAGCTATTTTACATCAAATAAATATTAAAAAAGGCTTAATATTTTTAATTAAAAAGCAATAAGTACAATGACTTTTAAAACCTTATAGTATGTATTAACTATTTGCATATTGTTTTGCATATTCTTTTGGTGTCATGTTGGTGTACTTTTTAAATACTTTTATAAAGTAACTTGAATCATTAAAACCACAGTCATATGCAATAGATGAGAGATTATCATTAGATGATCTAATTTTGGCACAAGCACATTCTATTCTATACCAGTTTAAATACTCATTAGGTGTCTTTTGAGTAACCTCTTTAAAGAAACGACAAAAGTATTTATCACTCATATTGATAGCATGAGCCATATCATAAATAGAAATATCTTCATTATAGTGTTGTTCTATAAAGAAAAATACTTCCTTTACCTTAGAGAGCAGTTTTCTATTATTGTTATGTGTTTGTAGTTCTTCTGCTCTGTATAGATTATGTTCTTCAACTATACCTAAGAAGGTATAAAAAGTACCAAAAGTTTGTAGTTCATAACCTATCTTTTTTTCTTTTAATAGGGTAAATAAATGAGCTAAAGCTTGATAAGCTTCATCATTTTCATCTTCATAAATATTAAAAATTTCTTTTCTATAATCAATTAAGTCATTTATAGCTTGATTTGCAAGAGGATTTCTTTGTAGTAAAGAGGCAAGATCAAATACTATACATTCATAAACACAATCAGTAGGTGTACCAGAGTGTATAGAACCACTATTTACAAAATATATAGAATTTTTTTTAGCAGTATGATTTTTGCCATTTGAATTTATAAGGAAAGTTCCCTCTAATACTCTTATGATTTCACATTCTTTATGCCAATGTGTATTCATAACATAGCGAGGATGATCTTTTGATACATAGTAATAAGCAAAAGGGAACTGTGGAGAACCATGTTGTACTTTTTCTTGATAATCAGTAAATTTCATGTAAAGCCCCTACATTTATGTATGTTTAAGATGTAACCCTTGAGATTAATATTACTCTTAGCCTTGAAAGTTTATAAAAAGATTATTTTTTTTATAATAGCTCTCTTTAATTTTTGTGTATCTTATCACTTTTATATTTTATTAATTTATAAAAATGTGATTTATATCACGTATAAAATGAAAGAAGGAAAATAATACTAAAAAAAGTTACTTTTGTATTATTTTTTCATGTGATTTTATTAATTAACTCTATGTTTTTAAAATGAAATTTATATTTTTATAAATAAATTAAACAAAAAAGTATTTGAAAAATAAAAGATTTTGATTAAAAATTTCATCAAATAAGAAGATTTTTCTATTTTTATTATATGTATTTTGTATTAAATAAATATTTACTTATTTAAAATATAGTTATTTTTAGCTTTAAAAGTGTGAAATATATCTAAAACTTGAGAGAAATTTGGAGCTAAATTTCTAATAAAAAGTGTAAATAAGAAAATATTTTTATAAATGACTTATTTTTATAATAAATAACTAATTGAAAAATATAATAAATAAAATGTGTAAAAAGTATAAATAATTAAAAAGTGATCTAAATCACATAAATTTATAAAATAAAAATAAAATAAAGTCTTTTTAAGATAAACAAGTGAAAAAATAAATGTGATCAAGCACAAATTTAGAGTCTTTTTATTATCAAAAGTTACTTTTTTACCATTTTTTAAGTGCTTTAGACAGCTTAAATTTATTTAAAAGTAGTTTAATGACTACATAAGCACATAAATAAAAAAGAGAGAGTGTATATGTTAAAAAATATTCCAAAGATCCTACCTCCAGAGTTATTAAAGATACTCTGTGAAATGGGTCACTCAGATAGATTAGTTATTGCAGATGGAAATTTTCCAGCAGAATCAATGGGTAAAAACAACATAGTAATAAGAATGGATGGTCATAATGTACCTGAAATTTTAGAGGCTATTTTAGAGTTATTCCCTCTTGATACCTATTGTGACACACCTGTAACTCTAATGGAAAAAGTGCCAGGTGATACTGTTGCAACTCCTATTTGGGATACATATAAAGAAATTGTTGCAAAGTATGACACACGTGGTGCAGATGCAGTAACTAATATTGAGCGTTTTGCTTTTTATGAAGAGGCAAAAAAAGCTTATGTAATTATAGCCACATCAGAAGCTGCTCTTTATGCAAATGTAATGCTTCAAAAAGGCGTAATTTAAAATTGCTATAAAAAAATAGCTTAGATTATAGAGGATTTGTAAAATGACAGATTTAAATCACAGCGATGTACACAGCATCGATACAAAGGATACAAAATTTGATGATATCCCAGTTGTAGGTGCTCAATATAAAACTACTTTTTTTATGCTTGTAAGCTGTTTTGCTCTTTGGGGTCTTTTAAACAACTTAACTGATAATTTAGTTCCTGCTTTTTCAAAAATCTACATGATGTCAGCTGTGGACTCCTCCTTAGTGCAATTTGCTTTCTATGGCTCTTATGCATGTCTTGCAATTCCAGCTGCAATTATTATTAAAAAATATTCATTTAGACATGGTCTATTAGTAGGTCTAGGTCTATATATGATAGGTGCTTTTGGTTATATACCTGCAGCTATTACTCAAAACTATAATATCTTCTTAGTTTCTATCTTTATCTTAGCAGGTGGTCTATCTGTATTAGAAACTACATGTAATCCTTATGTTTTAGCATTAGGTCATGAGAAAACTTCAATTAGAAGAATTAACTTTGCTCAAGCATTTAATCCTCTTGGTTCTTTAACAGGTCTTGTTATTGCTAAGTTAGTTATATTATCTCACTTAAATCCTGCAACTTATGAAGACCGTATTGCAATGCCTGCAGATGAATTAGAAGCAATTCGTACAACAGAACTATTTTGGATCTGTGTACCTTATGTAGGTTTAATTGCTGTAGCTGGTGTTATTTGGTTCTTCTTCTTTAGAAGCAAATCAACAGAAAAAGATACAGGTGGTGATCTAAACTTTGGTTCTTCAATTGGTAAGTTACTTTCAAATAAGAAATATGTATTTGGTGTTATTGCTCAATTCTTCTATGTAGGTATGCAAATCGCTGTTTGGACATGGATGATTAAGTTTGTAATGACCTTAAAGACAGATTTACAAGAAGCTCAAGCTGTTGATATGTACTTATATGCAGTTATCCTATTTATCGCAATGCGTTGGATTTGTACATATTTAATGAAGACTATAGTTCCTGCAAGATTAATGGCAATCATTGGTTTAATTGGTCTTGGTGTAACCTTAGGTGCAATCTATCTACCTGCAAATCAAGCAATATTCTGCTTAGTATGTATCTCAGGTGCTATGTCACTAATGTTCCCAACAATTTATGGTATTGCTCTAAAAGGTCTTGGTGATGAAGTTAAGTTAGGTGCTGCAGGTCTTATTATGGCAATTATAGGTGGTGCAATCATAACTCCATTTATGGGCTCATGTATTGATAATGGTACTTTCTCATCTTTTGCTCCTATGTATGAGGGTGTAGAAGCTGCAGTAAGAACTAGCTACTTTGTTCCTGCAATCTGTCTAGTAGTTATCATAGCTTATGCTTTTGCAAACTGGAAAAAAGCAGAAGATTAATTTAGATAAAATTTAAAAATAGAGGTAAAGAAAATGGCTAATCGCATAATTTTAAATGGCACTTCTTATCATGGAGCTGGAGCTATTAAAGCAATACCAGATGAGGTTATAGGAAGAGGATTTAAAAAGGCATTTGTATGTTCTGATCCTGATTTAATTAAATTTGGTGTTACAGCAAAGGTTACATCATTACTTGATGAAAAGAATTTAGCTTATGAACTTTATAGCGATATTAAGCCAAATCCTACTATTGAAAATGTACAAAATGGTGTTGCTGCATTTAAGAAATCAGGTGCTGATTACATTATTGCAGTAGGTGGTGGTTCTTCAATGGATACAGCAAAAGCTATAGGCATTATTATAAATAATGAAGACTTTGCTGATGTTAGATCACTTGAGGGTCTTGCAAATACTAAAAATCCTGCAGTACCAACAATAGCTGTTGCAACAACAGCAGGTACTGCAGCTGAAGTTACCATTAACTATGTAATTACAGATGTAGAAAAGAACAGAAAATTTGTCTGTGTAGACCCACATGATATGGCAATTATCGCAATTTCTGATCCAGATATGATGTCTTCAATGCCACGTGGTCTTACAGCAGCAACAGGTATGGATGCTTTAACTCATGCAATTGAAGGTTATACAACTAAAGCTGCATGGGAAATGACTGATATGTTCCATCTAAAAGCTATTGAGCTAATAGCTAAGCATTTACGTGGTTCTGTAGAGAACACTAAAGAAGGTCGTGAAGGTATGGCTTTAGCTCAATATGTTGCTGGTATGGGATTTAGTAATGTAGGTCTTGGTATTGTGCACTCCATGGCTCACCCTTTAGGTGCTCTATATGATACCCCTCACGGTGTAGCAAACGCTATTATTCTTCCTACTGTAATGGAATATAACAAAGAATTTACAGGTGAAAAGTATAGAGAAATAGCTCGTGCTTTTGGAGTAAAGAATGTTGACTCAATGACACAAGAAGAATATAGACAAGCTGCAATAGACGCTGTTTCACAATTATCAAAAGATGTAGGTATACCTCAAAATCTAAAGGAAATTGTAAAAGAAAGCGATCTAGACTTCCTCTCTCAATCTGCATTTGCTGATGTTTGCACAGGTGGTAATCCACGTGACACATCAGTAGAAGAGATAAAAGCTCTATATCAAAAATTATTATAAGAAATTAATTTTATAGGTGAGACAATGAAAAAGGCATTAGCTTTTGACTTAGGAGCAACATCAGTACGTGGCATCTTAGGCTATGTTGAAAATGGTGTGCTAAAAACTGAGGAAGTTTTAAGATTTTCTCATGACAGAGTTAAAGATAATGATAGATCTCGCTGGAACTTTGACTTAATAATGGAAAACATCACAGACACCATTATTAAGTATAAAGATGAAATTTCAACTATTGGTGTTGATACTTGGGGTGTTGATTTTGGTCTTATAGGCAAAGATGGAAATTTAATTGAAAATCCTGTCTCCTATAGAGATGCAAAACACAAAATTGGATTTGATAAAGCACAAGAGAAGATGTCTTTATTAGATATCTTCTTAAATACAGGCAATCAAATCATGCCAATTAATACTCTTTTCCAGCTTTTAGCTCTAAAAGAAGTAAATTTTGAAAATTATAAGAAAATTGACACCCTTTTATTAATGCCAGATTTAATAAATTACTATTTAACAAATGAGAAATATTCAGAACAAACAATAACTTCTACAAGCCAATTGTTTGATTTATCTAAAAATACATTCTCAAAAGAGATTTTGAATACTTTCTCTATAGATGAAAATATCTTTGCAAAAGTAGTAGAGCAAGGTGTTGTTATTGGTAGTTTAAAAAATTCAAAAATTTCAAAACTAAGAGATCTAAATCTTGATATTAAGGTTATATCAGTAGCATCACATGATACAGCATCAGCAGCCTTATTAACTAAAGCTTATGTTGATGAAGAAACAATGTTTTTATCCTGTGGTACATGGTCATTAATTGGTCTTGTTACTGATAAAGCTATAGTTTCTAAAGAAGTTTATGACTATTCACTTACAAATGAGTGTGGTTATAAAGGTAGCAATATGTTCTTTACTAATATAACAGGTTTATATTTAGTAGAGAAATTAAAGACACAATTAGAAGCTAAGTATAAAAAAGAGATAGATTTCAAAGAGATAACAGCTTATGTGAAGTCACATAAGGCTCTTTGTATATTTGATGTGGCTTTAGATGTATTTTCACAAGATGATTTTGACATTATAAAAGAAATCAACAATGTTACATCTGTACAAGTTGAACATGATTTTGATTATTTTGTAATGATTTATAGCTCACTTTGTGACAAATATGTAAAGACAATAGAACATTTAAAGAGAATCTCACATAGAGACTTTTCTAAATTGCATATCATAGGTGGTGGTGCAAAGTCTGATGTACTATGCCAAATGATTGCAGATACAACAAATTTAGATGTGGTTGTAGGACCATTTGAGGCAACAGCTTATGGTAATTTATTAATTCAGCTCATGTCTCAAAATGAAATTAGATCGCTAAAGCAAGGTCTAGATATCATAAAAAATACAACTACTTTATTAAGTTATAAACCAAGAAATTAATAAGTTATAGAGGAATATAAAAATGGCAAATAAACATCCTAAAATTGGTATTCGTCCTACTATTGATGGTCGTTTAGGTCTTTTAAAGGTACGTCAATCTTTAGAAGAGCAAACCATGAATATGGCAAAATCAGCTGCTAAATTATTTACAGAAAATCTACGTTATGCAGATGGCGAACCTGTTGAAGTTGTAATTGCAAAAACAACAATAGGTCGTGTACCTGAAGCTGCAGCTTGTGAAGAATACTTTAAAGAAGAGAATGTTGCTATAACTCTAACTGTTACTCCATGCTGGTGCTATGGCTCTGAAACTATGGATATGGATCCACTTACTATTAAAGGTGTTTGGGGCTTTAATGGTACTGAGCGTCCTGGTGCTGTATATCTTGCAGCTGTTTTAGCAGGTCATGCTCAAAAGGGACTACCTGCATTTGGTATCTATGGTCATGAAGTTCAAGATGCAGATGACACATCAATTCCTAAAGATGTAGAAGAGAAATTATTAAGATTTGGTCGTGCAGCTCTAGCAGCAGCTCAAATGCGTGGTAAATCATATCTACAAATTGGCTCAATTTGTATGGGTATTGCAGGTTCAATTATCGATCCTCACTTCATTGAAGATTATCTAGGCATGAGAGTTGAGTCTGTTGATGAAGTTGAAATTATAAGACGTATAGAAAACAATATTTTTGATCAAAAAGAGTACGAAAAAGCAAAAGAGTGGGTTAAGAAATATTGTAAAGAAGGCTTTGATAAGAATCCAGAATGCTATCAAAATACCCGTGAGGTTAAAGATGAGCAATGGGATTATGTCATAAAGATGATGATTATTATCAAGGACTTAATGCAAGGTAATAAGAATCTACCTGAAGGCTTTGAAGAAGAAGCTTTAGGTCATAATGCTATTGCTTGTGGTATTCAAGGTCAAAGACAATGGACTGACTGGTGGCCAAATGCTGACTTCCCAGAGGCTATGTTAAATTCAAGCTTTGACTGGAATGGCAAACGTGGACCTATGGTTTTAGCAACTGAGAATGATGTACTAAATGGTCTTGGTATGTTATTCCAAAGATTACTAACAAATAGAGCAGTTTTATTCTCTGATGTAAGAACATATTGGAGTTCTGATGCAGTTAAGAGAGTAACAGGCTATGATTTAACAGGCGTTGCAAAAGAGGCAGATGGTTTCTTACACTTAATTAACTCAGGTGCATCAGCTGTTGATTATACAGCTCAAGCTTTAGACAAAGATGGCAAGCGTTGTGTAAAACCTTGGTATGAAATGACTGATGCAGATATTGAAAAGTGCATGGGTGCAACAACATGGAATCCAGAAGATCTAGGTTACTTTAGAGGTGGTGGTTATTCATCACGTTTCTTAACAGATGCTGAAATGCCAATGACTATGATTAGATTAAATCTAGTAAAAGGCTTAGGACCTATGCTTCAAATAGCTGAAGGTTATTCTGTAAATCTACCTCAAGAAGTAACAGAGAAGTTATGGAAGAGAACTGACTATACATGGCCTTGCACATGGTTTGCTCCAATCTGTAATGGTAAGAGTGGCATGTTCAAGACAGCTTATGATGTAATGAATCGTTGGGGTGCAAACCACGGTGCTATTGTTTATGGTCACATTGGTGCTGACCTAATTACCTTAGCTTCTATGTTAAGAATCCCTGTTGCAGCACATAATGTTGCAGAAGACAAGATCTTCCGTCCTGCTTGCTGGAATGCATTTGGTATGGACATAGAGGGTGCTGATTACAGAGCATGTCAAACCTATGGTGCTCAATTTAAGAAATAATTACTATTTGAGGAATATTTAAATGTTAATGAAAGAGGCAAGAGCCGAACTTATAAAATATGGCAAGAAGCTTGTAACAGCAAATTTAACAAAGGGTACTGGTGGCAATCTATCTGTTTTTGATAGAGAAAAAGGTTTAATGGCAATTACTCCATCTGGTATAGATTTCTTTGAGATACAAGAAGAAGATATCGTTATCATGGATTTAGATGGTAAAGTTGTTGAGGGTACAAGAAATCCATCATCAGAGTGGGAAATGCACCTTTTACAATTTAAGACAAGAAATGATATAGATGCAGTAATTCATGCTCATACAACCTATGCAACAGTACTAGCATGTTTAAGAGAGGAATTACCAGCAACTCACTATATGATTGCTGTAGCAGGTCCTACAGTACGCT
>JARHZF010000118.1 GCA_029258325.1 Anaerobiospirillum sp.
AATAGATGAGAGAGTACGCTTTAAACAATACAATTATACAGTTAGATCAAATAAAGGACGTATTTTAAATTTATTTGATCTAAAGAATACATCATCACAAAATCCTATAGCTGATGTAAATACTGTAGATGCAAAAAGTGTCATTTACAAAATTAAAAATATTCCTATGAATATTCTAACAGGTGCTATGGAAAGTTTTTATGAGCTAAACTTTAATTATTTAAAGAGTAAATATCCAAATCTTAAATCAACACATGAGTTTTTAACATCAGATAATTATTTAGGCAATGTTACACTTGAAATTCATTATTTTGATGACAAGATAAAAGGTTATGACTTATTTAATGCTTGTGTCTATGTATTTTCTAAAATAGTAAATCATCTTACATCATTAAAGGTTGAGTATGTAGGTACAAAAGAATTTACCTCAAAGCTTATGCAAGATGTAATTAAGGATAAGAAAATTTACATACGCAAAGATCTTATAAATGAGGTAGGACGTGGTTCTTCTCAAAATACCAATGAAGATTTGCAATATAGAATAGATTTAGAAAAAGAATCTTGGTATGTATTTAATGATAACTATGGTACAAGTGAGGAGAAAGCTTTTATAAAATACTTTAAGGTTGAAATAGAGCCAAAGTTTAAAGAGAAGAATTTAGAATTTTATTTAATCAGAAATGAGAGAGTTCCAGATCTTGCTATTTACTCATTTGATACAGGTGAGAGATTTGAGCCTGATTTCTTATTATTTGTTAAGTTAAATAATAATTATGGGGAGGGCAATATTTATCAAAGTTATATAGAGCCAAAAGGAACTCATCTTTTAAGTAATGACGCATGGAAGGAGAGTTTTTTAATTCAATTAGAAGATGAAAGCAATGTATCAAGCATTTATGGAAATAACTATAAAATTATAGGTTTGCCTTTCTTTAATTCATCACATCAAAAGCTAGATGAATTTACAAAAGCTATAGATAGATGGCTATCTAAAATGTAAATCATTATGTGATGTATTTTTACTTTCAAATACATCACATCTTTTATATAAATTCTAAGCTTAATAGGTATAACTTTATTTTAAGTTAGACCTAATTTATAAAGCACTAAAATGTAATATCAAAAGATAAAAAATTTTATCTTAGAGTTATAGTTTATATTGTTTGTCTTTAAAGCTCTCAAGAATATTCATATGCTTATCAGATGAACATATATCATCTTTATATTTTGCACGTATCTTTAAGATTGCTTTATCTTCTGTACTACAACGTGTACTTATATACTCTTTAACTTTCTCTAAAGATATATCTAAATATGTATCAATATTTTTAGGTTCTAATTGAGTTATAGCATCTTCTAACTCATTTTTAAATCTTCTAAGAAGTCTACCTTCTATATCTCTATATTGCACACCCTCAAGACCTTCTTGTATAACTACAAGAGTTGGTATATCTTTAGATTCTGTATAATGGAAGAATGAATCACCAATAACGCCATTGTCCTTAATTTCATTTGCAGATACGGAGAATTTTAGATTTATAGGAAAATCTTTCAAATCAGGTTCATCTTTTTTTACTTGTTTTTCTACATAATCAGTAGATGGGAATAATAGGGAGTGAGAATCAAAGAACTCTTTATAAAAAGCTAAGATAGTATCATCATTTTGAATTAATGTTACGCTAGTTTTTTGCTTTGGATAGCTTGCAGATAAAACAGAAACATCCTTATCTAAACTTACAAAAGCACTAACTTCAACATCTTGCTTTGAATTTCTTTCTATTGCAGGTAAATAACTTAAAACTGCACCTGGTGTCTTTATGCTCTGATAGATATAGTATATAACACCATCATCTTTGTTAGTGTAATCAACTATTGAAGATGAAAACTTATTAGAGTTTAAATGTTTTGCATAAATACGACCAAGACCATGAGCATAGCCATCTAAACACTCACCATCCCAATAGTATTTCTCAACAAGAGCATCTTTATCTGTAATAAGTTCTGATGTATGGATAAGACATTTTTCAGATTTATTTTGAGCTTGTACTTCAACTATTTTATTACGTTCTTTTATCTTAGTTGTATGTGAAGCAACTTCTTTTACTGCTTTATTAAACATAGCTTCAGTTAAGGTTTTATCTTCATGTCTATCAGCATCAATAAAAGGAATAAAAGGCATACTACAAGCAGTAAGACCTAAAGTGCTTAAAACTGCTATAGAGCATAGTGTAATTTTAGATTTTAAATACATATAAAATTATCCTTAAGGAGATTGATATTAATATGTGTTTTTTTACCATGACTTTAAATATATGACAATATTATTCTAAAAATAATGTAATTTTTTTAGACTTGCATCTTTTTTACGCTAAAATAAAGTGCTTTGCTTTTAGTTATGTATTAGCTATTACTTAATTTATTTAGTCTTTGGTATTTTTACTACTTAAAAACAATACATAATTTTATGTGTAAAGAACTTAAAAATCACATGTCTTATTTATTTCAATAAAGCTAATAGCTTTAGATAAAAATAGATTACAATCTCAAAAGATATGATTAAAGCTAGAGTATATTAGGAGTTTTAAGGAGAGTTTTATGTTACTACCAAATGATATACATCCAAAATACTCTATTTATTATAATGGAGGTCTTGTTTTAGAAGAGTTAAAGAACAATAAAGAAATTGAGTTTTTAGATTTATATCAAAGAATAAAAGAGAAAAATGATATCTCATTTTCCTTATTTGTTTTTACTATGGATTGGTTGTATTTGGTAGATATTGCTTATCTTGATAAAGATGGGGTTATAAGAAAATGTTCATAAAACAATTAAACATCTACTCAAAGGATGGCATTTTACAAGAGATGTCATTTTCAAGTGGATTAAATTTGATTATAGATGATACTCCTTTAGATGAGAAAAAACTAACAAATAATAATGTTTTTACAACAGTATTAAAACTTATTGATTTTTGTTTATCTACTAAAGATGATGATATTTTTACTGATGAAGAAAATAAAAAAGAAAAGTTTAATGAAGTTAAAAATTTTCTTATTAAAAAAGAAGTTTTAATTCAATTAGTTTTGACTTCTAAACTTAATTCTAATGACTCACAAGATATAGTGATTGAAAGGAATTTTCTAAAAGGAAAACAAACAATATGTCGTGTAAATCATGAAGATATTGCTGTAGATAAATTAGAATTAAAGTTATCACAATTAATTTTTCCAAATTATGTTTCAAGAAATCCTACATTTAAACAATTAATATCTCACAATATTAGATACAAAGATGATAGTATTAATCATACATTAAAAACACTACCTAAATTTACAAAGGATGTAGAGTATGAGGCTTTATATTTAAATTTATTAGGCATGACCTTTAATGAGGGCTATCAAAAGAAAAAGCTTTTACAAAATCTTGCTGATGATAATAAATATAAAAAACAACTTAAAGAATATAGAACTACAAATGAGTATGAGATTGAGTTAAATGTAGTACAAAATGAGATAGATAGATTAAATGAAGAAATGTCTACTTTTAAAGTTAGAAATAATTATAATGAGTTATTAGATAGTGTAAATATTATTAGATATGAAATATCTAAGTGTAGTTTACAGATTGCACAACTTGAAAATAGAAAGAAAATAATAGAAGATGCACAAACAAATTTAAATAAAGAAATTTCAAATATTGATTTAAATAATTTATCTCTTTTGTATAAAGAGACAAAATTATATAAAACAGATTTGCAAAAAACATTTGATGATTTAGTTAATTATCATAACAATATGCTTTATGAGAAAATTAAATTTATAACAAAAGAACTTCCTTCATTAGAGCAAAGACTTAAAGATTTGCATAATGAATTAGATACACTTATGTCTAAAGAAAAAGACATTCATGAGAAGATTGAAAAATCTAACTCATATATAAATATAGATGAAATAAATAAGCAATTAAATGATAAATATAAAAAACAAGGAGAAATTGAAGCTACTTTATCTAAAATAAAAGAAATTGATACTAACATTAAATCTATAGAAGATGAATTAAGTCTTATAAATAAGAACTTATATTCAGAAGAGTTTGAACAAAAACTTAATCAACAAATAAATAAGTTTAACTTATATTTTTCAAAAAT
>JARHZF010000083.1 GCA_029258325.1 Anaerobiospirillum sp.
AAATCAAATATATAATATAGGTAAATTTATGTAAAATAAATGTGTATATGTAATATCTACAGCTAAAAATTCATTATTGTGACTTAAAACAACACTAATATTTTTTAATGTAGAATCAATATAAATCTTGCATAAGATAAAAAAATAATAAATAAGATATACAAAAGCCCATATTAAACTTATGGGCTTTTTAGATTAAAAAACTAAACTCTCTTTGCAGATTTAACTCTATCCATTGAGTTTAACTTATACAACATCCTATTCATTGCAGGTATATTTACAATCATTAAATCAATATCGATAATTGATAAATCTTGTATTCTATCAACATGAGAACGAACACCTAAAACATTTATTTTCTCATTTGCAATGATAGTAGTTACATCACGAAGTAAACCTGAATAATCTTGAGATATAACTCTAATAGTAATTGTATAACCACCATCAGTTTGTTGTCCCCACTCAGCAGATACTAATCTTTCTGGATGTTTACGTGCTAATTCTTTTAATTGATCACAATCACATCTGTGAATAGATATACCTCTACCTTGAGTAATAAAACCCTCAATATCATCGCCAGGAATTGGCTGACAGCATTTTGATATATGTGTCATTAAATTACCAACACCATCTACAACAATAGAGCTCTTTGCTTTCTTTTGTAGACTTAATTGAGCTGCTGTTCTTGCATTTACTATAGAAGAAATATCTTCATCTTTTTGCTCTTTAGATTTCTTAAATACTCTCTCTTCTAAATAGCTTAAAACTTGATTTGTTCTTATATCACCTGCACCTAAGCCTGCATATAAATCTTCTACACTATTTACATTAAAGCGAGATAGTTTTTCTTTAATTAAAGATGCAACCTGATCTTTACTTAAACCTAAATTATGACGACTTACTTCTCTTTCAATCATTTCAGAGCCAGCAAGTAAATTCTTATCATAATCTACTTTTCTAAACCAATTTTGTACTTTAGATCTAGCACGAGCAGTCTTTAAAAATCCATTTTCAGATGAAATCCAATCACGAGATGGATTAGGTTCTTTTTGAGTAATGATTTCTACTTGTTCACCAGTCTTTAAAGCATAAGTATAAGGAACAATACGACCATCTACTTTTGCACCAATACAACGGTGACCTACCATAGTATGTACATGATAAGCAAAATCAAGAGGAGTTGAACCTGTAGGTAAGTCTACAACTTCACCTTTTGGAGTAAATACATATACGCGATCTTCAAATACTTGAGTTTTAAACTCTTCAAGTAAAGAACCAGATTCAACCATATCATCACGCCAAGCAAGTAGCTTACGTAACCAATTAATTCTTTGTTCTGCACCTGATACTTGACCACTACCTTCTTTATATTTCCAGTGAGCGGCAACACCAAGTTCTGCAGTTTGATGCATATTACTTGTACGAATTTGTATTTCTACAGCACGACCTTTATCACCATAGACTACAGTATGAATAGACTGATAACCATTAGGTTTTGGATTTGCTACATAATCATCAAACTCTTTTGGAATATGATGCCATGTTGTATGAATAACGCCTAAAGCTGCATAACAATCTTGAATTTTATCTACAATAACACGTACTGCTCTAACATCATAAAGTTCAGTAAACTCAAGATGTTTTTTCTGCATTTTTCTCCAAATACTATAAATATGCTTAGGTCTACCATAAACTTCAGCATTAATATTTTCATGAGCTAAAGACTCTTTTAACTCATTAACAAAGTTTTCTATATATTTTTCTCTATCTACTCTTTTTTCATCTAATTGTTTTGCAATCTTTTTATATGTATTTGGATGTAGATATCTAAAAGCTAAATCTTCAAGCTCCCATTTTAATTGACCAATACCAAGTCTGTTTGCAAGAGGTGCATAGATATTAGCAATTTCTTTAGCAATTAAAACACGAGTTTCTTCATCTTGATTTTTAGCATCTCTAATAACTGCAATTCTTTCTGCAAGTTTAATAACAACAGCTCG
Source organism: Anaerobiospirillum sp. (assembly GCA_029258325.1). Lineage (GTDB taxonomy): Bacteria > Pseudomonadota > Gammaproteobacteria > Enterobacterales > Succinivibrionaceae > Anaerobiospirillum_A. Next base: position 2,001 of record JARHZF010000083.1, read on the forward strand.
TACATCATCAACCATTGATAAAAGCATACGTCTTACTCTATCAACTTGAGCATCTGTTGTAGCATCAGAATTTAAATTTTGTAAAAATCTAATTGCTTCCATATCCTTTACGCTATATAGAAGTTTAGATACATTTGTACCAAACTTTTCTTCTATATCAGCTATATCTAATTTACCTATATCTAAAGCAGGATATAAAATAGATATTTGATATGATTCTAAATCCATATTTAATGGAATTAAAATAGAAACAATTTCAGCTGAAATTTTAGATAAACGAAGTAATTCCTCATCATCTAACTGCACTTTTTCTTGTACATATTGATGAGTTTTATGTAATAGTTCTCTTTCACTTTCAGGAAGTGCTAGAGTATCTGACCAGTTCTTAAAATCAAAACTTTCTTTATGAGTATCACGTAAAGCTACCATAAATAAAACCTTATTAATTATCTAAAATTTATGTTGTAACTATATAATATGATAAAAATATACCATATATTACATAGTGAACATATAGAGTGCATCAAAGATCAAAAATTGTTTGTTCTTTTTATTTATATTTATATAACTATTGTAATTCTAATCTCATATCTACATGTAAGATTCCATCTTCATCATAGATATTAGATATTTCAGTAAAGCCAAAAGATGCATAAAAATCTTTTAAATAGTTTTGAGCACCTATTGTAATAACACTTTCTTTAAAATCATTTTTAATTATATTAATAGCATTAGTTAGAAGTTCTCTTGCATAACTTTGTTTTCTATATTTTGCATTTGTAATCACACGGCCAATTGAGGCACTCTCAAAGGTAATTCCTTTAGGAATAACTCTACAATAAGCAACAATATCGTGTTTACTTTCATCAAATAAATAAAGATGTAAACATTTATAATCATTACCATCTAAATCTAGATATATGCATTTTTGCTCTACAACAAAGATCTCACTTCTAAGTTTTAAGATCTCATATAGCTCATGATTTGTCAGATCTTCAAATTTTTTACATATAACTTTCATATAGAATTTTCCTTTTAATTTTAAAAAATTAATATATTAATCATATAGTAAATAAAAACATATATTAATCAATATGGACTAATAAAAATTTCGTATACTAAAAACAACTCTATCTTATACAAAGATATTCTCATAACTTCTGCAAATATTCTTTTTAATCATATTTAGATTTTTTAATAAAAGAGAATAATTTTATTTTTTGCTTTTTATGTATTGTCTTATAAACAGTTAAAACTAGAAAAAGAGGTCAAGAAAGATAATGATACTTTTATTTCATGTATAAATAACTAAAATAGCATCTTAACTCAAGATCTTATATTATTATGTAATAATATCAACAAATAAGTTTATAAATAAAAAAAATGTATTAAAAATAACTTAAT
>JARHZF010000164.1 GCA_029258325.1 Anaerobiospirillum sp.
ATTTTTTTAAATTAAAGTTAATTTTTGATAAAGGTATTTACATAAGTTATATTTTTTATTTTGTGGTGATAAACTCTAAACTAAAGTTCAATTTTGTAAAAAAATTTACAAAAAAATTAAAAATTAAATTAAAGTAAATTTTTAAAATAAAAAATTATATGTAAAAATGATTTATGTTTAAATTTGTATAAAAAAAAGACCACCTTAAAAAGGTGATCTTTTAGATTAAAGTTTCAGTATATAAGAAATTAGAGGATTTCTTTTCTGTATTCTTCCATCATCTTATTTGGATCTTTAAGATTTATAGGTTTTAATGTGAATGAGTACTCATATTGCATATCAGCTGGAATTTGATATTGAACAAGAGGACGTGCACCCCATGAGTTATCACCACCTAGACCCATTTGTTTTAGATTTAAGCGTAAGGTGATATCTTGACCTTTTGGAAGCATGTATGAGTGTAAGTAATTACTTAATTGCTCAGGAGTATAGTGAAGAGCATTAAACTCAATTAAATCATCTGCCTTTGCAATAAAGCCAATACCATCTTTATTAGTTAAACTTACCCAACGTACATTAGTTCTATTACCTGTCTCTTGAGGTTTGATGTAATCTACAAAGAAATCTTTTACTTTCTTTTGATAGATGCCAACATCATAACCTGTTTGACGGTCAATGTAGTTTTCATCAGGACCTTTACCATACCAAGTAACATTGTCAAATTCCTTTGGAATTGTCATCATATTACCAATTTCAGGAATCATAGGTAGATCTGCACCTGGCTTTAAGATAGTCTTGATATTAACATCACCACTACCATATACAGTATAAACTTGAGTTAGTGATGACTCAGTTTGAGTTGGTAGTTTTGTGTTTACGGTAAACTTAATAGCTTTATCGCTAAGTTTATCCATCTTAACATCAACTATAGAGCGTTCTTGACCTGCATAACGCCATGTTGCTAAAACTTGAGGTGAGTAATAGCCCCAATCAGAGTCAGTTGGTGCACGCCAGAAGTTTGGTGTAGGACCTGCTTTTATTAACTCTTTGTTCATGTACTTAAATGAGTTAATAGTTGCAGTCTTTGTATCAAATACTAAAGTAAAGTCTTTTGAGCTTATAACCTTAAGACCTAAACCTCTATCTTCAACTTTTAAAGAAGGCATTGATTTTTGGTCTAAAGTAGGTACAGCTGCGACCTTGTATGGCATTGCAATTTGTTCTGTAGCTACAAAGTGACCTTTATCTGCCCATGCTGTCTTATCTTTTAGAGCTAATTTTAGATTTACAAAGTATTCAGCACCTGCTTTTAATTGAGCTGGAGCTTCAATAGGTAGATCTAAAGTCTTAGTGGTAAGAGGAGCAATATCTAATAAAGCAGGGTCAATAGCACCTTGTTTTACAACAACACCATCTTCAATAAGTTCCCATGTACCATCAAATTTATTTAAGTTAGTAAATAGGAATTTATTTTTGAAGGTGAACTTATTATTTAGAGCATCTTCTGCTTTAATGCCTACGTTTTGATATACCTTCTTAACTTCAACAAGTTCAGGTTGTACAGTGCGATCTCCAGATACTAGACCATTTGCACAGAAGTTCTTATTATTTGGATTACCATCTGGTATATTTTGCCAATCGCCACCAAAGCTAAAGTAGGTTTTATCTTCATATTTCTTATCTTTGTAATTATCAAAGTCAAGCCATATGAGGGAGCTTGCATCAGCACGTCTATTAGTGTCTACAATTTCACTTAAGCTTAAAGCTCTATTTGAAACGCGAACATTATCAATTAGACCATCAAAGTAGCCTGGGATATTAGGATTTTGAGCATCGTAAGTAATATCTGCACCAATACCTAAAGCATTACCGCCATATGCAATACCAGCTTTATTTTCAGCAGTTGCAACTTCTTTACCATCTAAGTAGAAGTGAAGTTTTGAGCCATCAAATGAGCCTGCTACATGGTGCCAATTATTTGCCCAATCTTTAGGTGTATCAATTGATGCCTCTACTCTTTCATAAAGACCTTTTTCTTCATCCCAATTAGTATTGTAAACGTAGAACATTATCTTATCTGATACTTTTTCTTGTGTATTTTCAGCATAACGAATTTCACGTTTAATACCATAGGATTCTGTACACATCCAAGAGTCATTACCTTTTGCAATAATAGGACCTTGAACTTCAGATTCTCTTGGTTTTACTAAAGCTTCAAGAGTAAATGCCTCATTATTTTTAAAGACTAGGGCAGGGTCATTATAAACAACAGCATAGCCATCCATAGCCTTGTTATTTTTACCATTATCTACAAGTTTACCCATTAAGGTTACAGGAATATTTGCACCTTTATTTTCTAGCATTTGATCAATCTTAGTGTTGAACTCAAGAGTTTGATCAACCCAGTCCCAAATAAAGCCACCCATCATATTAGGATGACTTTCAAAGAAGTCCCAATATTCTTTTAAGTTACCAACACCATTACCCATAGCATGAGCATATTCGCATTCCATAGCAGGTTTATTACCATTTTTTGCCCACCAGCCCATAGGGTTTTCCATCTTATCATCAACGTCTAGTTTATCTACACGTCTATACATACGTGACCAAACATCTACTTCAGGGATTTCGCGATGACCTTCATAGTGAACAAAACGTGTGCTATCTAATTCTTTACATAATTTACCAAGAACAGCCCATGTATCACCATCAAAAGATTCATTACCTAAAGACCACATAATAATAGAGGCATGGTTTTTACTACGTTCAATAGTTGAGGTCATACGATCTTTACAAGCTTCAATCCAAAGTGGATCGCTTTGAGGTATTTTGTCATTTACGCCATGAGACTCAATATTAGCCTCATCAATTACATAAAGACCATATTCATCACAAAGTTCATACCATCTTGCACTATTTGGATAGTGTGAATTACGTACAGCATTGATATTGTATTGCTTCATAAGCTTAATATCTTCTATCATGCTTTCTTCTGTGATGTGACGGCCTGTTTTTGCCATAGTCTCGTGACGGTTAACACCTTTTAGCATAATAGGTTTACCGTTAATTAGCATTTGAGACTTATTAGTACCATTATTAATAATTTCAATTTCTCTAAAGCCAACGTTATGGCCTGCAGTTTCAACTATGTTGCCATCTTTATCTTTTAGGGCAAAAACTAATTGATAAAGGTTTGGATCTTCAGCTGACCATTTTAGAGGGTTTTTAACTGCAAAATCATGATTTATAGAGGCAATACCGTCTTTAAATTCTAAAGGTAGGTTTTGAGATACTACAACATTTTTATCTTTATCAAATAAGATAGCATCAACGCTAAAGTCTTTTGTAGCGTTATTATCATAGTTATTAAATTGAGCTTTTACTTTTAATGTTGCATCTGTATAAGTATCATCTAAATCTGTTTCATATTTAAAGTCAAATAAAGAAGCTCTTTTATCTTTTGCGTATAAGAAAGTATCACGGAAGATACCGCTTAAACGAATAAAGTCTTGATCTTCTAAATAACTACCATCAGACCAGCGATATACTTGAACTGAGATAGTATTTTTTTGACCATCTTTATTTAGGTATTTGCTAATATTAAATTCAGCAGGGGTATAGCTATCTTCGCTATAACCTACGTATTGACCATTAATCCAAAGATAGAAAGCTGATTCAACGCCTTGGAATGAGACAAAAACTTCTTTATCATCAAAATTGCTAGGAACAGTAAAGTCGCGTTTATAAGAGCCAACAGGGTTATATATAGTTGGAGATACGCCAAGAGGAGGAGTTTCAACACCTTCCCAAGGTAGACGTGTATCTGTATATTTAGGTACATCATAGCCTTTAGTCTGCCAATTTGATGGTACTTCAATATCATCCCAAGCACTTACATCATAGTCATTTTTAAAGAATTCTGTATTTCTATCATGAGGTGTTGTAACAAAGTTAAATTTCCAAGTACCATTTAAGCTAACTGTACTTGTTGATTTATCTTGTTTGCGATAAAAAGCATCATCAACTGTATTAAAAGATAGGAAGCTAGTATGAGCTTTTATGCGATTTACTTGAAAAATGCCTCTTTGATCGTACCATTCTTCACCTTTGAAGACAGAGCCATTTTTATCTGCAGCTTTAGGTATATCTGTTACTGTTTTACCAGATCCATCATTACTTTCACCAAGAGCAAAGGCATTAGTTGCAACCATCAAGGATGAGCCTAATGTTGCTGCTAAAATAGCACTACTTAGTGCTTTTAGCTTCATATTCTTCATTACAATCTCCAAAAATAAAAAATAAACACTTTTTATATGTATTATTTTGTGTATTTAGTAAAATTAAACTTAACTTTACATACAAAAAATTTTATAAAATTCAAAAATTAAAACGCAATCTGCGTATTATTTAGATTAACAAAAATTTATTTTAAAAGTTGCAATTTATATCACACTTTTTTAGATTTAGTAAAATTTACTTAATTAAAATCTAACACTAGTCTAAAAAATTATTTAATCTTTTGTAAGTTAATTCACAATATTTGGTTTATGTGAAATTTATGTTGTTTCTGCACAAGATAGGCACTATAGTGTTTTTAGTAACAATACAAAAATCACAAGTACTCAATATTTTTGTTTAACTTAGATGTAATGAAATATCTTATTTCAATTAAAATATATAAAAATAAGGAGATACTATGGGTTATATTAGTTATGAAAAGTTTAGTGATGATTTTATTCAAAATAAGTCTTTAAATTTTGAACTATATAGTGTTGTGCTTTATAACAAAATAGATGAAATGCAAGTTTATATAGACATAATGAATAAAAGCTCTAAAAACATAAAAGAAAAGATGCTCTCTTGTCTTAATGATGATTTTCTTGATTATTGTATATCTTATGGCTCACTTGCAATGCTTGATTTAGTAAGTACCTATACAAACAAAGTAAACGATGTCTTTATAGGTTATGAACTAAGCCCTTATTTTCTTTATCTAAATATAAATACAGCTTGTGTTCATGATAATAGCATGAGAATTTTAATAAAAACTGATGAAATTCGTAAAAGATGCTCAAATTCATTTAAAGATAAACTCTTAAAAGCTCAAATAAAAGAACTTAAATATAATGATGAACATACACGTCTTAATATGTTTAAGCTCCTTTTAAATAAAAAGAAAATATCTTTTAATGAAAGACATATGATATGTGCCTATCTTTATGGACAAAAAGAATTTATAGAATATTTTAAGGAAAATAAAGTCTCTATTCCAGGAGAATTATTGCATAGTATGTGCTATGCAAATAATGATACTAATTTGCTTTTAAAAATTGCTGTAGAACATAATATGTTTTTTGCTTTTTGTTCTCTTATGCAAAAGCATAAATATACATTACAATTATCTTTAGATCTTATTTTAACTTTTGTTGATAGTTTAACAGAGAATAAAGATAAAGATTTTGTAGAACATGAATTTTTAAATGTTCTATCTTTTATAAAAACTAATAAATATGGTACAAAAAGACTTATAAAAGAAATGCTTAAGTTTATAATAAAATTAGATGATTTCTTCTTATTTAAACTTATGTATGATGCTAAATTTA
>JARHZF010000111.1 GCA_029258325.1 Anaerobiospirillum sp.
AATTTTGTTATTACTATATAACTAAAGAGTTTCCTAATTATATTGAAAAACAAAAGTTTAGTAGTTCTGTACCATCAATAAGAATGCCTATGCTCAAAAATTTTCAAATAGTTATACCACCCCTTGAAGAACAAGAACGCATCGTCTCTATATTAGATCGCTTTGATGCTCTTTGTAATGATATTACTAAAGGCATACCTGCTGAAATTGAAGCTCGTAAAAAGCAGTATGAATACTATAGAGACAAGCTATTAACTTTTAAAGAAGTTTAATTTATAGGAGATTTGTTATGATTGATATTTTAAATGATTTTAATATAAAAACAGTTGTTGAGGAGTTTGTATCAACAAAAGAGAGATCTCCTTCATATGAATCAGAAGAAGCTCTTGAGAAAAAGTTTATTTCTATACTTGAGAATCAAGGATATCATTATGCTAATGATATTAGAAATGAAGAGTCTTTAATTCATAATTTAAGATTAAAGCTTGAGAATTTAAATAATATAAAATTTACAGATAAAGAATGGGAAAACTTTTTTCAAAATCACATAAAAGATACAACTAATTCAATATTTAATATTGAAAAGATTATATTAAGTAATCAATTTTTACAATCCTGTCAAAGGGAAGATGGTTCAACTGTAAATATACATATTATTGATACAAAAGACTTCTCTAAAAATGAATTTCAAGTTATAAATCAATTTGAAGATAATGAGAGTAAAAACAAAGCTAGATTTGATGTAACCATTTTAATTAATGGTTTGCCAGTTGTTCATATTGAACTAAAAAAACGTGGCGGTGATATAACTGAAGCCTTTAATCAAATTAATAGATATGTAAGAGATAACTTTTTTACAAATTCATCATTATATCGTTATGTACAAATCTTCGTGGTTTCAAATGGTACCATTACTAAATATTATGCAAATACTTTAGTTGAAGACTCTTTAAATAAGACAAATAAAAATAAGGAATCTGTCGATAGTTTCGCTTTTACTTCTTTTTGGTCTGATAAGAAAAATAACATAATTTCAGATTTAATTGATTTTGCTCAATCTTTCTTTATAAAAGAAACAATTTTTAAAATTATTTTTAATTATTCAGTATTTAATACTGATCAAAAACTTTTAATTTTAAGACCATACCAAATCGCAGCAACCGAGACAATCTTAAATAAGATTAAAACTCTTTATACATCAAATGTCGATGATTTTGATCACAGAGGTGGTTATATTTGGCATACAACAGGTAGTGGCAAAACACTAACATCTTTTAAAACTGCTGTACTTGCATCAAAATTAGATTTTATTGATAAAGTTCTTTTTGTTGTAGATAGAAAAGACATAGACTCTCAAACTATGTCTGAGTATAATAAGTTTCAAAATGGAGCTGTCAATGGCAGCACCAATACTCAAAAATTAAAAGAACATTTAGAAAATAATAGTGATGATTCTCAAATAACTTTAACTACAATACAAAAACTAAATAAATTTATTGTTACTAACACAAAGCATCCTATTTATGACAAAAAAGTTGTTTTTATTTTTGATGAATGCCACAGATCTCAATTTGGTTCCATGCATGACAACATCAAAAAATATTTTAAACACTCTGTATTTTTTGGTTTTACAGGAACACCTATCTTTGCTGAAAACGCAAATAATTCAAACAAACAATTTCAATATCTAACATCTCAGCTTTTTGGAGAAGTACTACATAAGTACACCATCTTAAGTGCTATTAAAGATGAGAATGTTCTCCCTTTTAAGATTGATTATGTAAATACTATTACTATTAATGATGATGTAGAAGATACAAAAGTTGAAGCTATAAATAAAGATGAAGTCTTATGCTCTGATGAAAGAGTATCTTTAATCGTTAAATATACTTTAGATAACTTTAGTACTAAGACAAAACAAAATCAATCTTATATATATAAAGAGAAACTAGTGCAGGGTTTTAACTCTATTTTTGCTGTAAGTTCCATACCTATGTGCCAAAAATACTATAAGGAATTTCAAAAGCAAATTAAAGAGTCTCAAAATGAGAAAATAAAAAATTTAAAAATAGCTACTATTTTTAGTTATTCACCAAATGATGAAGATATGAAAGCTGAGGGTTATGATACTAAAGGTCAACATAATAATGAGCAAATATCAAAAGATTTTTTAAGTGATGTGATTGGTACATATAATAAATGTCATGGCACTCATTTTGATATTTCTCAGTTTAATAGTTATTATACTGATGTATCTAAACGCATGAAAGATAAAGAAATTGATATTTTGATTGTGGTTAATATGTTTTTAACAGGATTTGATGCATCTTGTATCAATACTTTATTTGTTGATAAAAATCTACACTCCCATGGATTAATTCAAGCGTTTTCTCGAACCAATAGAATATTAAACAGTATTAAAACTTTTGGTCAAATTGGGTGTTTTAGAAATTTAGAGGAAGAAACCAATAAAGCTCTTGAACTATTTGGCAATGATACTAAAGACACTCAAAATACTGTTCTTTTACATAGTTTTATTGAGTATTTTGAAAAAGGATATACAAATCAAAATGGTAAATTTAATAAACCTTATCTAACTCTTATTGATGAGCTTTTCTCTAAATTTGCTATAGAGGAAGAAATTGTTGGTGAACAAAATCAAAAAGATTTTTTAATCTTATTTGGTCTTATCTTAAAACTAAGAAACATCTTAACTACTTTTGATGAATTTCAAAGTAAAGATGTGCTTAAACCAGGTCAATTACAAGATTATTTAAGTAAATACAATTATCTTTATAGTCAACATAGAAATAGGAAAGAAGCTGAACAAACTAGCATTTTAGATGATGTAAAGTTTGAGATTGAACTTATAAAATCTATTGATATTAACTATGATTATATTTTTAAATTAATTAAAGAATATAAAGATGGTGAGAATGATAAGAAACTAGAAATTGAAGCTAAAATCAAGAAATCATTAGAGTCAAGCTTAGAGTTAGTATCTAAAAAGGAACTTATTATTGATTTTATAACTAAATATAATGCTATTGATATTCATAACTTAAAAGACTCTTTACATAATTTTGCTATTTCAGAGTTTAATAAAGAGTTTAATACCTTTAACAATAAAGATAAATCAATAGCATTTATCAAGAATTCTCTTCGTGAAGGTAAGTTTTTAGATATAGGTCAAGATAAGGATGAGATAATGTCTGGCATATCTTTATTTGATAAAGATAGAGAAAAGAAAAGACAAGAGATTGTAAATAAATTACAAAATATTTTTGACAAATATAATGGAATTATAACTGTAGATGATATTGATAATAATAGATTAATATAAGAAATGAGAGGGCTTTTTTAGCCCTCCCTTTAATTCCTTATATATCTTTAGCATAATTACATATTTTCTTATCTTAAACTTATTTTAATATATCATTCATACTCTTCTCTTCATGTATTTAGATATAATATGACAAGTTATTAAATTTATATACAAAATAAAAGGTAGCTTATGAAAAATATATACTTGAAATTTAAGGAAAATATTTGTTTTGTTATGGGGGGGGGTAGCATGTAAATCAACCTCAAAAATCACTATTACATCTATATTTTGGAGATAGTCTTTATGAATATAAATGTAGTAGAACAAAAAAGAAAAGCTAGAAAATTTTCTGAGTTTTGGAGTTCTCAAGAACTTGGTTTAGAAAAGCAAGATACTGCTAAATTTTGGGTTGATTTATTACAAAGCGTTTTTGGAGTACAAGATCCAGTAAGAGCTGTTGACTTTGAAAAGAAAGTTACAATCAAAAAACAAAATTTATTTATTGATGCTTATATACCTGAGACTAAGGTTTTAATAGAACAAAAAGGAAAACAAGTAGATCTATTTAAACCTAAAAAACAATCTGATAATAATATATACACACCTTTTGAACAAGCTAAACGTTATGCTGACGCTCTTCCATATAGCGAAAAGCCAAGATATATCGTTTGTTGCAACTTTAAAGAGTTTTTAGTTTATGATCAAGAGGATATTAATAAAGATCCATATTTAATCAAATTAAAAGATTTAGAACATGAATACCATAGACTTAACTTTCTCTTATCAGTAAATAAAAATCACCTAAACAAACAAGAAAATATCTCTGTAAATGCAGGTATTATCATAAGAAATATTTATGAATCTCTACAAAAGCAATATCAAAATGGAGATAAAGAGACTCAATATAAATCTTTAAATATTTTATGTGTAAGATTAGTTTTTTGCTTATATGCAGAAGATTCTGGTCTATTTTTAAGTAATCAATTTGGCGATTATTTAGAAAACAAAAACTCTAAAGATCTAAGAGTTGCTATTATAAGATTATTTAATGTACTAAATACTCCTTATGATAAAAGAGATCCTTATTTAGAAGATGATTTAAAAGCTTTTCCTTATGTAAATGGTGGTCTTTTTGATGGAAATGATATTGAAATACCTAATTTTACAGATGAAATAAAGGATATTCTTATAAAAGAGTCTAGTTCCAATTTTAATTGGAGTATGATAAGTCCTACAATATTTGGTTCTATTTTTGAATCAACTTTAAATCCAGAAGCTAGACGTGGCTCTGGTATGCATTACACCTCAATTGAGAATATTCATAAACTAATAGACCCTTTATTTTTAGATGATTTAAAACAAGAATTTGATGATATTTTACAAAAAATCTCTTTTTCAAAAGAAAGAATGTCTAAAAGTAGAAATAATAGAGATTTTCTCTATAAACAAGATAG
>JARHZF010000043.1 GCA_029258325.1 Anaerobiospirillum sp.
ATGGGTCACGTTGACCATGGTAAGACATCACTTCTTGACTTTATTAGAAAATCAAAGGTAGCAGCAGGTGAAGCTGGTGGTATTACACAAAGAATTGGTGCATACCACGTAGAGACTAGAAATGCAGGTATTACATTCTTAGATACTCCAGGTCACGCAGCATTTACAGCAATGCGTGCTCGTGGTGCTCAAGCTACTGATATTGTTATTTTAGTTGTAGCTGCAGATGATGGTGTTATGCCACAAACTGTTGAGGCTATTCAACACGCTAAGGCTGCAAATGTACCTTTAATTGTTGCAATCAATAAGATTGATAAACCAGGTGCAGAGCCAAGTCGTGTAATTAATGAGTTAATCCAACACTCTGTAATTCCAGAGTCAATGGGTGGTGAAACTCAATTTGTTGAAGTATCAGCAAAGACAGGTCAAGGTATTGATGACTTACTTGAGGCTGTATTATTACAATCTGAAATGTTAGAGCTAACAGCTGTAGCAGAGGGTATGGCATCAGGTGTTGTTATTGAATCTCGTCTTGATAAAGGTAGAGGTCCTGTTGCATCTGTACTTGTACAAGAAGGTTTATTAAAACAAGGTGATATCGTACTTTGTGGTTTAGAGTATGGTCGTGTACGTGTATTACGTAATGAAAAAGGTCAAACTCTAGATAGTGCAGGTCCATCAATTCCAGTTGAAATCTATGGTCTATCAGGTGTACCTGATGCTGGTGATGAGATGACTGTTGTACGTGATGAAAAGAAAGCACGTGAAGTTGCTTTATTCCGTCAAGGTAAGTTTAGAGAGCTTAAGATTGCACGTCAACAAAAGGCTAAGCTTGAGAATATGTTTAAGGACAATCAAGCATCAGAGCTTAATGTTGTGCTTAAAGCTGATACTCAAGGTTCAGTTGAAGCTATTGCAGATGCTTTAAATAAACTTGCAACTGATGAAGTTAAGGTTCATATTGTAGGTTCAGGTGTAGGTGGTATTACTGAAACTGATGCTACACTTGCAGCTGCATCATCTGCAATTATTGTAGGCTTTAACGTTCGTGCTGATGCTCCAGCTCGCCGTGTAATTGATACAGAATCTGTAGACCTTCACTACTATAGCGTTATTTACGATCTAATAGATGATGTGAAGAAAGCTATGTCAGGTATGTTAAAGGCTGAAGTTCGCCAAGAAATCATTGGTCTAGCTGAGGTACGTGATGTATTCCGTCATCCTAAGTTTGGCTCAATTGCAGGTTGTATGGTAACTGAAGGTTTAATCAAACGTTCTGCTCCTATTCGTGTATTACGTGACAATATAGTAATATTTGAAGGTGAACTTGATTCATTACGTCGCTTTAAGGATGACGTATCTGAAGTTAAGTCAGGTACAGAATGTGGTGTAGGTGTTAAGAACTATCAAGATGTTCGTGTAGGCGATCAAATTGAAGTATTTGAAAACATCGAAATCAAACGTACTTTATAAAAGGAAAATATGCCAAAAAGTTTTGGAAGATCTGAACGTGTTGCTGCCTCACTTCGCCGTGAGGTAGCTGATATCATCACAAATGAAATAAAAGATCCAAGAGTTAAGTTTGCTACAGTAACTGAAGTAGATGTAAGTCCTGATCTTAAAAATGCACGCATTTATGTTTCATTTTTAACTGATGATAAAGAAGTTGTTCAAGAAGCTATGCAAGGTCTTACAAGTGCTAAAGGTTTTATTCGAGCTTCACTTGCTAGTGTATTAAAGCTTAGATATATGCCTAATATTCATTTTGTATTTGATGAGCTTTTAACAAAGAGCATTAAATTAGATGAATTAATAAGAAAAGGTCTTAGCAAAGATTAGTATTTAAAATAGCATCTAGATTATCTAGGTGCTTTTTTTTAGGTTTAGGTATGGAACATTATCGTCCTATATTTTTTTCTGTATCAGCTTTTTTAGCTCTATATATTTTAGCTATGTTATCTAATGCAAATGCTCCAGGTAGTATGCTTGAGTGGTTGTTTTTAATAGGATCAGCAAGTTATATAGCTTTTATAGGATTTTTATTTAAGAGGCAAAAAAAGCGAGCTTTAGCTTTAATTTTATGGTTTACAGCTTTAATGCCTTTTATTTATTATTTTGAAATTTACTATATAGGCACTCTTGATGTAAATATTGATAAAGCTGTACTTGAGGCTAATATGCAGCATGTTTATGTTGTATATAATCTTTTAAGATATACTTTATTAGCCATGTCATTTTTTATTTTTTTAAAGATGTTTTTTGCAAATATAAGAGATTTTGCAAGTCATAGTTAAGAAAAAAGCGTGATGTAAAAATCACGCTTTTTAAATTTTTATTTATTCATCATCATCGTCTTTAGGTTCTGTTTCCATAGTACCTTGTTTTCTTCTATTTTCATCAATAGCGTGATAGAAGAGATCTAAAGCAGGGGCATATCTATTACGAGCTGCTTTTTTCAAATAATTTAAAGCATCCTCAGAACCTGAATCTAAGCTAAAGAGAAGCATAGATAGGTTAAATTGAGCAGGGGCGTAATTAGAGTCAGCTGCTTTTTTATAATAGCGTATAGCATCTTCTACATTATTTTTAACGCCATAGCCATTTTCATAGCAAAGACCAAGACCGAATGTTGATTGAAAATCATTACATTTATCGCCTTTAGTAAAATAATCAAAGGCTTGATTATAATCTTGATTTGTACCAATACCATCAATTAGCATCATACCTATATAACCATAGGCAGAGCAATAATTTTGTTTAGCTGCTTTATCAAGGTAATAAAAAGCTGCAACCATATCAGGTTTTTTAGCAGTCATGTGTTCATAAGCAGTCTGAAAATCAACAGCTCCTTTTACTGTAGATTTGTCAGAAAAAGCATCAGAGCTTATTGTAGGATCGTCTATAGCATTTTTATCTTGTAAAGCTGGATTATTAGTTATATGAGGAGCTGATGAATATGAGTCAACTACAACACTTGTATCTTCATCTTCTGCAAAAGAGTTAAAGGATAAAAGTAATGAAGATAAAGTTAAACAAACTAGAACTTTATTCATAAAAAAGACCTTAAATTTGTAAGAAATAATTTATATATTTAAGTATATAACTTTTATGAAGTTTATCATACAAAAATAAAAGAAATAGTGACGTAAAACAAAAATAATACATCTTTTTTGTAAAAAAAACTTTTAGATTCAAGATATTATCTTTATTTTAAACTTATTTTTAAAAATAGATACTTAATCTTAAAATATTGATTTTTATATATTTAATAAAATAAAAAATATATAAGATTTAAGTTTATTAAACTTAAAAACAAATTTTTTAGAAAAAAAATATTGAGTTTTGTTTATTTTTGTATTACTATTGTGAACAGCTAGTTAGTTTAATAAGAAGATATTTTTACAAAATAGTTATTTCTTAATAAATTGAAACCTCCTTTTAGTTAAGTAAAAATTGCACTTTAGTAAGTTTAGTGCAATTTTTTTTTATAAAAAACTTTATCTACTTTATAAAATTAAAAAAATTAAATTTTTTCTTTAAAAATTAAGACACTAATAAATAGTTAAGTATTTTTGTATTAGCTATTTATGCAAATATTTTTATAAAATTGCTTTATTTATGCTATTTATCTTTAGATAAAAGTAAAATTTTGTTTTGTCTATTTTATAGATTAATGTATAATGAGGAAAGTTTTTGATATGAATTTATCTTCCCTAGTATTAAACTTAGTGTTATTTTTGTAATTCTTAATTTTCTAATCTCATTAAATAAGAAAATAAAATACAAAAGTTTATACTTTATTATTATACATATCAGAAATTTAATTAAAGGAGATATGATGGCTAAAGCTATAGTTATTACTGTTGATGGTCCAGGTGGTGCAGGTAAGGGTGAACTTACAAAACGTCTTGCTAAGCATTTAAATTATGCTTTATTAGATTCTGGTGCTATTTACAGAGTTTTAGCATATGCTGCAAGAAAAGCAGGTCTTGCATTATTTGATGAAGAGTCCTTAGTACAAGAAGCTCGTGTTTTAAATTTAAGCTTTGATGTACAAGATGATGGCGTTCATGTTTTATTAAATAATGAAGATGTAACATCTGCAATACGTACATCAGAGGCAGGTGTAAATGCAAGTAAAGTGGCAGCTCATCCTTTAGTACGTGAGGCATTACTACAAAGACAAAGAGATTTTGCAAGCGATTGCGATGGTCTTGTAGCTGATGGTCGCGATATGGGTACTGTTGTATTCCCTCATGCTGATGTAAAGATTTTTTTAGATGCTTCTGCTGAAATTAGAGCTAAAAGACGCTGTTTGCAATTAGAGCAATCAGGCAAAGAAGCTAATTTTGATGAAGTATTAAAGGATATCAAGGATAGGGATGATAGAGATAGAAATCGTCCTGTAGCTCCTCTAGTTCCTGCAGATGATGCTTTTATTTTAGATTCATCTGATATGACTATAGAGGAAGTGCTTGCAAAGGCACTTGAGTTAATTAACTCAAAACTTGATAATTAAAAGAATATTTTCTACATTTGTAGGAATTTTACGTATTGTCAAGGAAGACAATATTATTAATAACCCCCCAAAAGCAGGATGCCAAGGGGCGCAACTGGAACTTTTTTACCTTAAATGGAATCATTTGCACAACTCTTTGAAGAGTCAATCAAAAATATCGAAACTCGTCCAGGTTCAATCGTAAAAGCTGTTATCGTTGATATTAGCAACGGTTATGTAACTGTAGACGCAGGTCTAAAATCAGAGTCAACAATTCCTCAAGAGCAATTCTTTAACGAGAAAGGCGAGCTTGAAAACAAAGTTGGCGATGAAGTTGATGTAGCTTTAGAACAAATTGAATCAGGTGATGGCGAGACTGTTTTATCACGTGAGAAAGCTAAACGTAACGAAGCTTGGGCTAAGCTTGAAGAATCATTCAATAAGAATGAGGCAGTTCTTGGTCTTATCGATGGTAAGGTTAAGGGTGGCTTCACTGTACAACTAGGTGGCATTCGTGCATTCCTACCTGGTTCTTTAGTTGATGTACGTCCAGTACGTGAGACTACTCATCTTGAGGGTAAGCAACTTCAATTCAAGGTGATCAAGTTAGATCAGAAGCGTAACAACGTTGTTGTATCACGTCGTGCAGTAATCGAATCAGAGAACTCAACAGAACGTGAGTCAGTACTTGCAAATCTACAAGAAGGTCAAGAGGTTAAGGGTATTGTTAAGAACTTAACTGACTATGGTGCATTTGTTGACTTAGGCGGTGTTGATGGTCTTCTACACATCACTGATATGGCTTGGAAGCGTGTTAAACACCCATCTGAGATCGTTACAGTTGGTGAAGAGATTGATGTTAAGGTTCTTAAGTTTGACCGTGAGCGTCAACGTGTTTCACTTGGCTTGAAGCAATTAGGCGAAGATCCTTGGGCAAACATTGCTGGTCGTTTCCCAGTTGGTACAGACATCAAGGGCAAGGTTACAAATCTAACAGATTATGGTTGCTTTGTTGAGATCCAAGAAGGTGTTGAAGGTTTAGTTCACGTTTCAGAAATGGATTGGACTAATAAGAACATTCACCCATCTAAGGTTGTATCAGTTGGTGACGAAGTTACTGTTAAAGTACTAGAAATTGACGAGGAGCGTCGTCGTATTTCTCTAGGTCTAAAACAATGTAAGCCAAACCCATGGTTAGAATTTGCAGAGAACCACTCAAAGGGTGATAAGGTTACAGGTAAGATCAAGTCAATTACTGACTTTGGTATCTTTATCGGTTTAGATGGTGGCATCGATGGTCTAGTTCACTTATCTGACATTTCATGGAACACTCCAGGTGAGGAAGCAGTACGTGAATTTAAGAAAGGTGACGAAATCACTGCATCTGTTCTACAAGTAGATCCAGATAGAGAGCGTATTTCTCTAGGCATCAAGCAAATCTCTGAAGATCCATTTACAGATTACTTAAATGCTCACACTAAGGGTTCATTAGTAAATGGTACTGTTGAGTCTGTAGATGCTCGTGGTGCTACAATTAAGTTAGCAGAAGGCGTAGTTGGCTATTTACGTGCACAAGACATTTCACGTGATCGTGTTGAAGACGCATCAACTGTTCTTAAGGTAGGCGACAGTGTTGAAGCTAAGTTCGTAAATGTTGACAAGAAGACTCGTCAATTATCTCTATCAATTCGTGCTAAAGACGAAGCAGAAGAGAAAGAGGCTTTAGAGACATTAAACGACAAGCAAGGTCAAGCTGAGGCTCCAACTGCATTAGCAGCAGCTTTCGCAGCAGCTCAATCAGATAAAGAATAATATCTTACTTTGTTAGTAATATTATTTTAGAAGAAAGATCCCCTCAAATTGGGGATCTTTTTTTTTGCATTAAAAAAAGTGTAAATTTTTAATTTATATAAAATTTATGGGGTATTCTACACAAGAAAGAACTATTTTATTTTAAACAACAAGGCAAAAATCAAAAGGACTAAATTTTTCTATATTAGTTTACATATTGATTTTTATATAATTTATTAAAAATTAAATATTGTATATTATTTTTATATAATAATTTTTTGAAAAATTAAAAAATTAAAAATTTTAGTTTGTATTTTATCTAATAAATATAAGTAAAGATTAAATAAAGAATATTTAAAATAAACAACTCATTGTTTTATAATAAAAAAATATTAAATTTATATAAATTTTTTGTGTAAAATATCGTTAATAAAAATAACTGAATATAACAAAAATGTTTTCTTGTGAGAGGTCTTTATGGCACTTTACGTAAATACAAACGTAAGCTCATTAAATGGTCGCAATAAGCTATCTAATGCAACAAATAGTTTAACTACAACATATCAAAGACTATCATCAGGTTTTCGCATCAATAGTGCAAAAGATGATGCTGCAGGTCTTCAAATATCTGACCGTTTAACTACACAAATCAATGGTTTAAATCAAGGTAATCGCAATACTTCAGATGCAGTGGCCCTACTTCAAACAATGGAAGGAGCCATGGATGAGATGACTAATATGCTACAACGTATACGTACTTTAGCAGTTCAATCAGCAAATGGTACTAATACACAAGCTGACCGTTTAGCCATTACAGCAGAGTCTGATCAATTAGCAGAAGAAATTACACGTATTGCATGTCAAACAACCTTTGGTGGTCAAAGAATTTTAGTATCAGTAAAAGCTAAAAATTCTTTAATTACTACAGGTCCAGGTGGTTTTAAATCTGGTGTAATATTCCAAGTTGGTGCTAATAGTGGTGATACTTTAAATTTAAAAGTAGCATCAAAAGGCTATACTTTATCCATGATGATGGATGCTGCAAAAATAGATAAAGATACAATTAAAGATAAATTAGATAAAAAAGCAGGTAATGGTAATCAAGTTGGTAAAGGTCTAGCATTTGCCCTTTCAGTAGCTTCTGCAGCTAAAAAAGCAATTAATGAAGTAGATAAACTTATTGCTTTAGTTGACAAACAACGTGGTGATTTAGGTGCTATGCAAAATCGTATGGAATCAACTATACGTAATCAATCAAATGTAGCAATGAACACAGCTGATGCACGTGCACGCATTCGTGATGCTGATTTTGCTGATGAAAGTGCAAACTTAACTCAACAAAATATCATTCAACAAGCTGCATCATCAATGTTAATGCAAGCTAATATGAGACCACAAATGGCATTGTCATTAATTGGTT
>JARHZF010000215.1 GCA_029258325.1 Anaerobiospirillum sp.
CCAGGTATCAAAGTAGGTTCTAGCAAATATAAAGGTAAAGAGTATTTCTATTGAAGAAGATCTATATGAAAATAACTTGAATGATATGGATATGAACCTATTTGATGAAGTTTTATAAAATAAAAAATGATCTGTGAACCCAGATCCTTTCTTTGTTTTACTCGTATATCATAAAAAACTTATAAAATCCGAGCTTTAAAGGCAAATATTGCAAAAAAAAAGCATGTCTAATGACATGCCTTTTCTATAAAAAATCTAACTAAATTATTCTCTAACTAGATAATCACCTATTGCTACATATTTATATGTAGTTAGATCATTAAGTCCCATAGGACCTCTTACATGTAGCTTTTGTGTTGAAATAGCAACCTCAGCTCCCATACCAAATTGACCACCATCAGTAAATCTTGTAGAAGCATTTACATAAACACAAGCACTAGGTGCCATTTGAATAAATCTATTAGCATTCTTTAAATCATTTGTAATAATACTATCTGAATGCACAGCACCATGTGCTCTCATATGCTCAATAGCACTATCAACTGATGATACAAACTTTATATTTAAAGCAAGTGATAGATACTCAATATCAAAACTATCTTCTTTTGTTTCATGAACATCTGATGGTAATACAATAATATTCTCAAGAACATCACGAGGTGCATAGATCTTAATATTATGTTCATGTAATGTATGTACTAACCTTTGAAGAAAATCACCCTTTAAATCTTCATGTAATAAAATAGTATCTAAAGAGTTACAAGCAGATGGCTTTGAAGTCTTAGCATTTAATACAATATCTATAGCTTTATCTAGATCACAAATCTTATCAATAAAGATATGTGATATACCAAAACCACCTATGATAACAGGTATTGATGAATTATCTTGACATAGCTTTTGTAAATGCACACCACCACGAGGAATGACAACATCTATAAGATCACTCATTCTTAAAAGATTATTAATATCCTCCCTATCTTTACTTTGTAGGAAGTAAACCATATCTTTATTGTAATTCTTACTCTCTAATACTTCTTGTATTAAGTTATATAAACATAAATTAGTATTAAAAGCCTCAGAACCACCTTTTAAAATTACAGCATTACCTGATTTTAAGCATAATGTTGCAATATCAATAGTAACATTAGGACGAGACTCATATATTGCTAAAATAACACCTAAAGGTACACGTCTTTTTTCAATATGTAATTTTGATTTTAAAGTTTTACCATCATAAGAGATATCAATAGGATCATCTAAACTTATTACTTTTAAGATGCCATCTGTCATCTCTTTAAATCTTTTATCATTAAGAATAAGTCTATCAACTAAAGCTTCATTTAATTTTGTATTTGTTTTAGCACTTTCTACATCTTTTTCATTACTTTTAAAGATGCTATCTTTTGCTTCAATTAACTTATCATGAATAGCTTTAAGTAGATCATTACGTTCCTTTGTAGTTAATAGTGCAATTTCATCACTTGCTCTTTTAACTTTTTTAATCTCTTTTATTAATAATTCTTTTTTCATTCTGCAATCACCATTTCATCTCTATGAATTACAACATTACCATGAGAATAACCTAATATATCCTCTATATCTTTTGAGTTATGCCCCTTAATTTTTTCAATTTCATCTAAAGAATAACGTGTAAGTCCACTTGATAGAACTTCTTTGTTTTTATCTAGTATCTTTACATAAGAACCACGATTAAAACTACCCTCTACAGAAATAATGCCACTTGGTAATAAACTAGATCCTTTATGTAAAATAGCATCACGAGCACCCTCATCTACATAGATATAACCTTGTTCTTTATTTGCAGATAAAAGCCATAATTTTTTAGCCTGCATAGGAGATAAACTTGGAACAAAATAAGTACCTATACCACTTTCATCAACTAAACTTTCAATAATTGAGGGTTCATTACCTGATGCTATAACTAAAGAAATACCTGCTTTCATAGCAATATTTGCAGCCTTTACCTTAGTAGACATACCACCTGTGCCTAAGGATGTTGATGATCCTCCTGCTATTTCCATAAGTTCATCAGTAATCTTATCTACTTTACTTATTAATTTAGCATCATCATATTTAGATGGATTTTTATCATAAAGACCTTTTTGATCTGTTAGTAAAATAACCATATGAGCATCAACTAATACGCCTGTTAGAGCTGCCATATTATCATTATCACCAACTTTAATCTCTTGTGTAGATACAGCATCATTTTCATTTATGATAGGAATAATGTCATTATCTAAAAGAGCAAATAAAGCATCTCGAGCATTTAAGTATCTATCTCTTGTCTCTAGATCTGCTCTTGTTAATAATATTTGACCTATGTGTATACCATAAATTGAAAATAAACTTTCGTATATTTCCATAAGCTTGCCTTGACCTACAGAAGCAAGCATTTGTTTTGAGGATAAGGTTTTCGGTAAATCAGGATTATTTAATACTTCACGACCAGCAGCTACAGCTCCTGATGTTACTAAGATAATTTTATAGTCTTGTTTTTTTAAGTTAGCAATAGCACGTACAACTTCAAGCATGTGGGCTTTATCTAATTTCTTAGTACCACGTGTTAATGTACTTGTACCAACTTTGACAACTACAATTTTATTTTTATTCATTTTTAATCCTAAAATTAAATACCAAAATTTTTAACAAAAAATTCTTCAATATCTAAGAATAATTTAAAGTGATGTTGTGTATAAACTAGATCTTTATAAGTTTTAACAACACTATTTTCAAAGTTGTTAGATATTAAATCAACATCTTCTTTTACATATTTATTATTTTCAAGTCTACTTATAAAGATAGGAGTTTTAACTCTTGCATTTATACCAAGTAGACCTTGTTTTTTTAAAGACAGCATTTGCAACTGTGGAATAATAGTATCCCAATTAGCAGCATCTAAATTTAGACGATTTGAAATAGAAGCTCTTTGACATAAAGGTATGAGATTTAAAAACTCTTGATTGGTGTAAAAGCTATGTACATATGGACTTATAACAGCAGCAACCTTTATATTCTTATTATTTAAAATAAGACTTTTTATAACAGGTATAGCACCTATACCATGACCACTTAAACCTATGTTTGTACTATCAATAAAAGGAATTTTCTTTACATGTTCAATAGCATTATCAACAATATCATTACAATTAATATCAAGAGCTATTTGAGATGAACCACCCATATTTGGCATATCTAAAATTAAAACAGCTATACCATGTTTTAATAAATAATCATTATACATTCTAAAGTAATCTATAGCAGTTAAGCTATAAGTTCCTGCAATAATAATACAAGGATGTAAACTCTTATTATCAGGTGCATGTAAAAAAGCACTTACATCTTTACCATTAACTTTAAAAGTTTCTTCTGAAAAATAGCCATTTTCCATGTTCTCAAAAATATATCTATATGATTTAAGACCAAGTAACATAGCCTCTTGTGCAAGAACATCACCTTTTAAATTTGGATAAGCTGCAATTGCAAAATAACGTGATGCCATACGAAATTGATGAGCAGCTTTTTGTTTATCTCCTTTTTCTGCTGCTTCTTTTCCTAATAAAAATCTTCTTTGTGCAATATTTGCAAATTCATAGATCCAATTACCAGGACCATAATCAATAACAGTATCTAAAAAGTTTTCATTGGTTCTTTTATTTTTTGAAGTTGCAATATTAGCTAAAGCTTCATCTATATCTAATAAATTACCACCAAGCCATGTCCAAAAGAATCTATTTACAGGTCTATACCAATGTTGTAAATAACTTTGAAATTCAGTTAAAGTTTGATTACAACATGAAGATGTCTCTATATTTGAATTTGATATTTTTGAGGTTTCTAAATAAGAGCGTCTAGGTTTAAATAAAATTTCTGATAGGTTTAAACTTTCTTTAGTATCGCTCATAAAAATCTCCTTTTAAAATCAAATATATAATTATATCTAAGTAAATAATTTTACACTTTTAATCTTAAATAGTCCTTGTGATTTTTGTATTGTTGCTTAAAACAAAATAGTTATTTCTTATATAGAAACAAACTAAATCTCACAAAAACTCCTTAAATAGATCTTAAAAAAACAACATAGCACTATTTTATTAGTATTTTGTTTTATAAGACAAAGGTATTTTCTATCTATATACTACTGAAATTAAAAGCATGCTACAAGATCATAACTTTTACATATTTATTTATACAATAATCGAGTAGCCCCTTTCGGGGCTCTCACACCATCCACCGTACCGTTCGGTAGTGGGCGGTTCCCAATAATTCACTAGGATTCTCTACATAAGAGTAATTCTAGTGCCTTTCCTACAGTAAACCATCCCTCTTCAGAGAGTGTCTTATTTCCTAGTACAGTGTGTATGGTGCGATTTTTAGACATACGCCATTGTCTGTTTGACGAATATGCAACTTGTTTGCTCTCTATTGAGGGACTTGCTGCATATCTCTTGGCGAACTCTTTATATCTATTTTGAGGTGTCTTCCACTGCTTCCACAGTAGTTGCCTTATCCTCCGTCTTATCCAACTGTCTATTTTATTCGCCCACGTTTTAGGTATAGAGTCTCTAAAGTAGTTCACCCACCCTCTTATAGCATAGGCAAGTTTCTTCTTTACATACTCAATTCCACCCATTGCTCTTCTATCTAGGATTTCCTTGATCTTTTTCTTGAATTTGTCCATTTTCTTCTTATGTACAATAGGCAAGTGTTTATACCCAGGATATTTCTCTTGTCTTGCCTTTGTAGTCTTTTTACTACTTATAAATGCAAAACCTAGAAACTGTGTATCTCTACCAACCTTTGAAATTTTTGTTTTCTCTTTATTTACTTTTAAAAATAGCTTTTCTTCAAGAAATTTGGTTACCCATGCAAGTACTCTCTCTGCTCCTTTTCTACTCTTACAGAAAATACACATATCATCAGCATATCTGACAAATGGTCTTTCTCGCTCGTCTAATAATTGATCAAGCTCATTTAGTAGTATGTTTGCTAGTATAGGACTTATGCACCCACCTTGTGGCGTTCCTATGGTGGTCTTAT
>JARHZF010000137.1 GCA_029258325.1 Anaerobiospirillum sp.
TTCTTAAGAATGTTGTTTCTGCTAAAAAACAATATTCTTATACTTTATTACAAGGTAAACCTGTTTGGAACTCTGAAAAAGGATATTCTGTTCGTTCAACACCTATTCAAATAGGCTCTATTAAAAGTTCAGATGGTCTTGGTGAATGTATTTTTAATATTAAATTCTTAGCTGAAAATCCTGAATTTATTAACTGGCGTGTTTTTAAAGTTGGTGTTGGCAAATATGAATATGAAAGAAGAGATGATGCTAGCATCAAAGCATTACAAAATGAAATTAAAAACTCTAAAGATATTTTAGATGCTATAAAAGCAAATCCATCAAAAGTTGGAAGACGCCCTAGAGCTTCTGTAGCACCTAATGTGGTTGTTTCACGTAAATTTGGTGATTACTATCTTCTTAAGGTATTTATGGATAAATTGGATTCTTTTAAAGCCTTAAAAAAGATTTTACCTCAAGATAAATATGAGTTATTAGAAGTTATAGTTATGACATGTTTATCAAAAGGCATAAAGTCCCTTTCTTATGAACTTGAAGCTTTTGTTAGAGAACATGGTCTTGATTTAAATATTCCATCTTTTAAAGATGCCATTCAAAGACTTTACTCTTATATTGATGAAAATGGTGTTATAGAAGAGTTTTCTGATAAAAAAGCTAAAGCTCATGTTAATAAATTAAAAGAACGTATTTTTATAGCTTTAGATGGTACTAATGTAGATAATGCAGGAAATTGTTTATCTAAAGCTCAATATGGTAAATCCAAAAGTGGTAGCGATAATAAGATAATTAATTTTATATCCTTAGTAGATCAACAAAATCATGAGCTATATGGTGTTATGAGCTATGCTGGCAATATCACTGATGTTGTCACTGTAGAATCAGTGTGTAAACTTCTAAAAAAGAAAAAATATAAAGGTCGTATATCTTTAGTATGTGATAGAGGGTATTGGTCTGTAAGTAATATTTCTACTATGCTTGAGTATGACATATCATTTTTATTTAATTGCAATATATCAAGAAGCAATTACATTAAAAAATGGGTTGATATAGTTGCACGTGAGCTTATTAAAGATAGAGGTACAACTTTTTACACAGCAAGTAATTTAATTAATGATGTTGATGAATATTTAGTTGGCATTACTGCTACAGCACCTTGGTCATATATTCAAAAATGTATTGAGGAAAGTGATAGTTTATGGGATGTTAATAAAATAAAACGTAAAATTAAAAAGCTTTTTGTTCATTTTATTTTCTCCCACAAAATTTACACTGAAAATCAGTGTAAATATCGCAAACTTATACATGAATTAAATGAAGCTTATGTAAGTGCAAGAAGTTGGCAAGATGTTATATCTGGTAAAGAGCCATCTAAATTAACATCTGCTCATACAAATCTTCTTAAAGATGGTTTAGTTACTTTCTTTGATTGGAGTAGCAAAGAAAATATGGACATAGAAGTATGTTCAAATACACAAGTATTTTACTGTCCTGTATATGAAAAGATAAATAGAATATGTAGACAGATGGCAACACGTGTTCTTATATCAGATCATATTGATAATGTTATAGAAGCAAATGAAAGATACACTCAAAGAAATAATGTTGAGGTTGGTTATAGTATGATGAAAGGTGAGTTAGGAGGTTCTACTCTTAATGCATCTACAGACAAAACTGTAAATGCAAAGATCTTTATATTAGCTTTAGCTACAGAAGTACAAAGAAAATTAATAGAAACCAATAAGACTTATAATCAAAATCAGATAAAAAATGAAGAAAAAGAGGTGAAGTTAGTTCATAACTCAATAAGAGGTACACTACGCAGTTTAGAAGCTGTAGAGATTATCAAGGATGAATCAAAAAATAGCATAGTAGTAACAGGTGGTTTATTAAACCAACATATAAATCTTATGGAATCATTTGGAATAAAACCTTTAAGTGAGATAACTATAGCAAAATATGCTAAAGATGAAGGCTTTATAAAAACAGAATAGTTGTAAATTTAAAAAAGAGGATAAGTAAATGATGTATCGGTGTAATTACCCTAAGATCGCAGACAAATACACCGATAATATTAAATAATATTTAAGTTATTGAAATGTAATAAAAATTACTAATTAATTGTAATAATTTCATAGGAATACTTATACCTAGATGAAAAATATTAAAACTAATATTAAAAATTAGATATCTAAATTTAATAACTAAAGAAAGATGTGATAAAGATTAAGGTTGTTTACAAACTAGATGGTTGTAAATTTAAAAAAGATGATAAGTAAATGATGTATAGGTGTAATTAATTTGCGATCTTAGGGTAGAATAGGAAAATTTTGGGCAAAAAAAAATCAGCTTAATGCTGACTTATTCAATGGTGGAGGTAAACGGGATCGAACCGTTGACCCCCTGCTTGCAAAGCAGGTGCTCTCCCAGCTGAGCTATACCCCCATCGCTTTGTATGCGAACCATTATATATTATATTTTTAATATTTCAAGTATTTTTTTTTAAATTTCAATATTTTTATATAAGTTATTGTTAATAAAGAATTATTTTACTATATTTAGCTTCGACCTGTACAATTCATTTATTTAAAATAAAAGGAAATTTTTATTTTAAGACAAAAGTAGTAAAGAACTTTTACACTCTTTACTACTTTTAAAATAATAGATTAGAGATTATGTATCCTTACTCTCTTTTAGTCTCTTCTACATAATTTCTATTTTTTAATATAAGATCTTTTTTCTTATACGCCATATATTTACTAAAAAATGACATACCTACTATACTTATATGTTTAATTTTAAATTTCTCAAAAATAGCATAATAGTGTCTATCATTAATTTGCTCTATAGCCTCATCTGCTTGTTTAGCTAATCTCTTTTCAATAGTTTTATAAGTTTTTACTTTTTTACAAGAGCTTCCATATTTAAATTCAAAGATAAAGCCCCTATCATTTTGACTGTAAGGTAGTATTAATAAGTCACAACGACCACTGCCTGACTCAATTTCTGATTTTACAAAATACTCATTTTTATTTAAAGAATGACCTATAGTAAATACTATTGCATGATAGT
>JARHZF010000124.1 GCA_029258325.1 Anaerobiospirillum sp.
GACTTTGAAAAGTTAAAGAAAGGTACTATTACCCTTGAATCAGGCAATACTGATGAAGCTACAATTGAAATTGTTGGTGGTGAGCTTACTTTAATTGAAGATGACTTCTCTGATGTTACTGCTACAGCTTCAAAAGGTAAAATGAAGCTACATGGTACTCTTGAAGGTGACACTTTATCTTTTGCAGATACAACTAATAATGCAGACAATAAAATAATCATTGAAAATAAACTTAAACAAAATTTCTCAAAGTTTAAGTTTAAAAATATTAACTTTAAGGCAGATGAGTCTACCTTAGAAGGTGCTCTTATTGCTGCCAATAATAGCTTAACTGCAGGTAAGGATGATAAACACAATGGTTCTCTTACCTTTAAAAATAACACTATAGTTTTAGATAAAAACACTAATGCAAATGATATATCTAAGCTACAAGCAAATAAAATTACTACAGATAACTCTACTTTAGATATTAGAGGTAATTGGGACTTTAGTGATGCTGATGCTTATCTTGCTAATGCAAATGGTGCTAATGGTGTAACTCCTGTATCTTTAAAAGTTCACAAAGATGCTAGTGCTAATAATATTAAAGATCTTTCTTTAAATAAAGGTAAAGCTTTAGTTGAAGGTACACTATCTACTAAACAACTTAAAATGCAAGATGATGCAACCTTAGATTTAACTAATGGTGCTAATGTAACTATTGTTGGTACTGCAACTGATCCTAAAGATGTTATTGTTGGCGATAATAATAAAATAACTGTAGCAAGTGGCTCTAAGTTTGTTGTAGAAAAAGATGCATCTAAGGATATCTTTGATACAGAAAATGGTAATTTCTCTGATGAGGGTAAAAAGTTTGCTAAAAACTATAGTGGTGATGGCTCAACTACATTACATCTAAAATATGATAAAGATACCTTTATTACAAAAGATAATGCTAAAAAAGTTGTAGATGAATTTAAAGATAATAAGGGCTTTATTAGCTTTGGTGATGCTCATATGGAGTCTGGTGAAATTGGTGATACCATTGCCTGGGATGATGCAAAATACTATGGTAAATTACAAATCACTAATGACAAACTAGAAAAAGCTCGTGTTGTTGGTAAAAAAGCTACTATTGAGAGTGATGGTGGTATCTACGGCTCTTTTGGTTCATTTGAAGTTACTGATGGTAATAATAATTTAGATGTAAACATAAAAGGCAATACTATTTTATCTAATGCAAGTAATAGTGTTGATAATAAATCCTTTATTACTGTAAATGGCAATACAGCTAATGCTATTGTTGATAAAAAAGTATCTTTTACACTACAAAATGGTGGTGAAATTCATGATGTTACCTTAAATGATGATTCTTCTTTTGTTGTAAATAACAAAGAAAATGATGAATTTGAGATAAATGACATCAAAAAGGCACAAAATGCTAAAAACTCTACTGTTACTTTAAATAATGGTAAGGTTAAAGTTTACTCATCAATTGAGACTGATAATCTAAATACATCTAATACAAACTTAAATGTTGCAAAAGATATTACTACTCAAAATATAGCACTTAAAGATTCTAATGTTAATGTAGAAAATAGTATTTATTTAAATGGTGGTAACTCCTCTATTGATAATACTACTTTAAGAGCTAAAGCTTTAAATGCAACAAACTCTAAGATAAATATAACAGGATCTGATATTAATCTTGATAGTTTATCTTTAGATGAAAACTCTTCTTTAAATTTAGGTAGAACAAAGGTAAATCCTCTTGCTCGTGCTATAAATGTAGATGAAGATATAAATACAAATACACGTCTATTTGCAGATAATGCTAGAGATTTTAAAGGTACTATAGATCTTGCCTCAAATACTGATGCTGCTACTACTTTAGTATTGAAAAATGCAGATAACATCTACAATACTGCTAATATTCAAGAAAACTCTGTACTAGCCTATGGCTTTGATAGCACAGAAGATCTTGAAAGAAATCTAAAAGAAAACTTTTTGCAAAATGCAAATGGCTCTACTAAGGGCAAAAAAGCTTTAGCTGTATTTAATAATAAGATTAACTTACAAGATAAAGGCTCAATTACTTTAAATGCCTCATCAAATCAAGGAGGTATTACTCTTGGTGATAACTCATCTATTGTTATTACAGATAAAGCACTAAAGGATAGTAATAATCAAGGTGTTATAAGCTCTGATAAAGTTATTACTATAAAGAAAGACAAAGATGACTCTAATGCTAACATAGTATTATCTGGCAATATAGTTGCAGGTAATGAAATTGTTCTTTTAGGTCAAAATGTTAAAAATGATAGTGATTTAAGAGTTGAGGCTGCAGATGGTCAGTTAATTGGTACTCTTAATAAAAATGACACAACTGTATACGATCTAAGAGTTAACTATGATGAAGTTAATAAAAATAACTATAAAGCATCTTTACCTGTTAGAGCTCATATAGCTAAAATCTTAGAAGATAAAAATAATACTTCTACACGTATAGATAAATTTACAAATTATCTAGCAAGTAATACAGATGACGCTGGTCGTGATCTAGAAGTAGCATCTCGCTTTGCTGTTTATGGTGGTGCTTTAAGCTCAACAAATATGGCTCATAAAGCTCAAAATAATGCTATACGTGAATATATAGGTGATTCTATGTCACGCTCTGCTGTAGATGGTGAATTAGGTTCTTTCTTTATGAAACCATATGTAATTGCATCAGATAGCAGTAAGTATGAAACAGAAGGTCAAATCTATGGTAGTAAGACTAATCTATATGGTGGTACCTTAGGTACAGCCTTTGCTATTAGACCTGATATTAAACTAGGTGCCTTTGCTTCTTTAGGTCGTGGTACTTCACGTGGTAAAGATCTAGGTAATGATGTTGAAAGTGATTTTGACTTCTATGGCGTAGGTGCTTTTGCCTCCTTTATAAGACCTGATTTTTCAATTACAACAGATGTATCTTATATATTAGGTAAATCTGATGTAAATACTAATATTTATGAGTCAAATGACTTTAAGAAATTTAGTGCAGATGTAGATAGCTCTGCTTTATCTATAGGTTTAGATGCAGCTTATAAATTTAAACAAAATGAAATTGATATAACTCCTCATGGTGGAGTTAGATATACTCAATTAAAGGTATCAGATTACAATGTCTTTGCAGATAGTAATGCCTTTATGGAAAATAAATTTGAAACCATGTCTGTTTTATCTATACCATTTGGTCTCTCAATTGGTGGCGAAATTGTTGATGGTAAATGGGTAGTAAAACCTAACTTAGATTTAAATGTAGCATTTAATTTAGGTGATACTAATGTAAATCATAGTGCTAAAGTTGTTACTAAAAACTATGGTATGACCTTAAATTCTCAAATCTTAGATGATGTTGTTTTAGGTATTAAAGCATCATTAAATGCTGAATTTAATGACACCCTAACCTTAGGCTTTGGTGTTGGTTATGAAGGCAGTAAGAATAAGGATGATGTAAGCTTTAATGCAAATATGAGCTATAAGTTCTAAGAATATAAAAAGGTAGAGCATAAAGCCCTACCTCTTATTATTGATAAGGTGAGATAAATAAAACTATCTCACTTTTTTATGCTCTTATTTTTCTATTTGTACATTTGTAACAGTAGATGTAATAGTAGCCTTATCAATAAGTGTAGTTATAACATCCCCATTTTGTACACTATCAAAACGTATTGCCTTATTATTACTATCCTTTGTAAAGGAATAACCTCTTTGCAAGATATTTAAAGGATTTAATGCTATTAATTTATTAATAACATTTAAAGCTTTACTCTCTTCTTTTGAAATTATGTGAATAAAAGCAAGCTTAGCTCTATGTGCATAAGCTAAATACTCTTTTTCTTTTTGCTCTAGAACACTATTTAAATCTATGTTATTTAGCTTATAAGTTAAAATATTTAACTTGTTTTGAGCATCATTTATACAAGCTAACATTAAACTTTGTAATTTATCTATATCCTTATCTATAGTTGTATCTACATCTTTTATCTTGTCATGAAGACCATTTTGCAGTCTTGCTCCTATACTCTCTACTGTATTATTTACCCTTTCTAAAGATAAATTAATATCATGTTTAGCATTACTTAAAGCTAAATTTACTTTATTTAATCTCTCAAAATAACGTATGATGTAATTGTTCTCTGCTTGCTTTAATCTATTTACACATAGATCTATTTGATTACTATATTGCTCTATACGTAAA
>JARHZF010000172.1 GCA_029258325.1 Anaerobiospirillum sp.
GTTCAATGGTTATACTTCGGCTACTTAGCAGCTATCAAGACTCAAAATGGTGCTGCAATGTCAGTTGGTCGTATCTCAACATTCTTAGATATCTATATTCAAAGAGATATTGAAGAGGGTACTTTAACTGAAGCTGAGGCTCAAGAGTTAATTGACCATTTAGTTATGAAATTCCGTATGGTTAAGTTTGCTCGTATCCCATCATACAATCAATTATTCTCAGGTGATCCAGTATGGGCTACCTTAGAAGTTGCAGGTATGGGCATGGATGGCCGTTCAATGGTAACTAAGTCAGACTTCCGTTTCCTACACACATTAGAAAACATGGGTCCATCACCAGAGCCAAACCTAACTGTATTATATACAAAGAGCCTACCAGAGGGCTTCCGTAAGTATACTTCAAAGGTATCAATCAATACTTCATCAGTTCAATATGAGAACGATGACGTAATGCGTCCAGTATGGGGTGACGATTACTCAATCTGCTGCTGTGTATCAGCAACTGAGACTGGTAAAGAAATGCAATTCTTCGGTGCTCGTGCTAACTTAGCAAAATGTATGCTATACGCAATCAACGGTGGTGTTGATGAGTTAACTGGTGCACAAGTAGGTCCTGAGTACAAAGCAATTACATCAGAATACTTAGACTATGATGAAGTAATGCACCGCTTTGACATCATGATGGATTGGCTTGCAGGTCTATACGTAAACGTATTAAACCTAATTCAATACATGCACGACAAGTACTACTATGAAGCAGCTGAAATGGCTCTAATTGATACTGATGTACGTCGTACTTTCGCAACTGGTATTGCAGGTTTCTCACACGTTGTTGACTCATTATCAGCTATCAAGTATGCAAAGGTTAAGACAATACGTAATGAAAACGGTATTGTAACTGACTTTGAAACTGTTGGTGACTTCCCATGCTATGGTAACGATGACGACAGAGCTGACGAATTAGCAGTATGGTTATTAAAGACCTTCTTAGAGAAGATCAAGAAGAACCACACATACCGTAACTCAGAAGCTACAACTTCTATCTTAACTATTACATCAAATGTAGTATACGGTAAGGCAACAGGTTCTCTACCAGATGGCAGAAAAGCAGGTGAACCATTATCACCAGGTGCTAACCCATCATATGGTGCAGAGAAGTCAGGTCTACTTGCATCTCTAAACTCAGTTGCAAAACTTCCATATGAGTATGCATTAGATGGTATTTCAAATACTCAAACTATAAGCCCAGACGCTTTAGGTCACGACCTAGGCGAGCGTACTGTAAACCTAGTTAACGTAATGGATGGCTACTTCGAGAAGGGTGCTCACCACTTAAATGTTAACGTATTTGGTACAGAGAAGTTAATCGATGCAATGGAACACCCAGAGAAGCCAGAGTACGCAAACTTCACTATCCGTGTATCAGGTTATGCTGTTAAGTTCATCGACTTAACTCGTGAGCAACAATTAGACGTTATCGCAAGAACTTGCCACAAAGCAATGTAATTTAGATAAAAATCTAATTAAGAATTAAAAAGGAAGATCTTCTTGCAAAAGTGAGAAGATCTTTTTTTTAGATATCAAAGTTTCTTTATACTTTTATAAAAAGATAGATAAATTATCATGTTGTCCCTAAAAGATAACAAAATTTTATAAAATTATAAGGTAATTTAACAATAACAAAAGGCATTGAGGTTAATATGTCAGAGATTGCTAATATTCATTCATTTGAAACTTTTGGATCAGTTGATGGTCCTGGCGTACGTTTCATTGTATTTTTACAAGGTTGTCGTATGCGTTGTAAGTATTGTCATAATCCAGATTCATGGAAGATGCAAGCTGATTTACAAATGGATGCAGAAAAGATCTTAGAAAAAGCCTTACGTTATAAGAGTTACTGGGGTAAAGATGGTGGTATTACTGTATCAGGCGGTGAACCATTATTACAAATAGATTTTCTTATCGATTTTTTTAAATTATGTAAAAAAAATGGTGTACATACTACTATAGATACATGTGGTGCTCCATTTACACGAGAAGAGCCTTTTTTCTCAAAGTTTAATGAATTATTAGAATATACTGATCTAATTATGCTTGATATAAAGCATATAGATAAAGCTGAACATTTAGAATTAACTAAGGTTGAAAACAATAATATTTTAGATATGGCTCAATATCTATCTTCTGTAAATAAAGATATTTGGATAAGACATGTATTAGTTCCAACTATTACAGATAAAGATGAGTATCTAGTTGAACTAAATAAATTTATAAAGACTTTAAATAATGTAAAGAAAGTTGAAGTTCTTCCATATCACAGCTTTGGTATGCACAAGTGGGAGCTTTTAGGTCTTAATTATGAGCTAAAAGATATTGAAACACCAAGTGATGAAAGAATTGCTAATGCAAATAATATATTAGAAGTTAATACTTATAGAGATTTTAAATAAACTCTAAATCTAAAGCATCTATTAATACAGTGTTAATAGATGCTTTTTTCTTATAAAGAATTAGCTATGAGATTGCTCTTTAGCCTCATCTTTCATTTCTTCTTGTGCTTCATCTTTAACTTCTTCTTTTTTATCCATAGGATAACTAATATTAAAGATTTCTCGTCTAATTCTATCTAAAATATTCATAACATAGATAGTGTCATCATGAGGCATAGATGGACATTCAATTTTACCCTCTTTAATCATTTTTAAACACTCTAAAACTTGATACTCATAACCTGTAACTTTTTCAGGGATAAAATGATCTTCAATTAACTCATGATTTTTATTAAAAATTTGTATTTTTTCAGGATTATTTATATTAGTAACAGCTATATAACCATCTTCACCATAAATATAACCCATACGAGCAGAAGCTACTTCTTGAGAGGCATAAAGTTGAGCATGCTTTCCATCTTTAAATTCAATAAAGATATTGTCAGTATCATCTACACCTTCTTCATTATAGGTACAAAAACCATTTATTGATTTAATTCTTTCATCAAAGCACATTAAAGCAAAGTTAATACAATAAATACCTAAATCTAAAAGAGCACCACCACAAAGATGTTTAAATTTATTACGCTCTTTATAGTAAACAGGGTAACAGAGATCGGCACGAAGGGAATGAATCTTACCAATTACACCACTTTCAATAGCATCTTTTATGATCTTGCGGGATGGCATATAACGTGTCCAAATAGCTTCTGTTACTAATACTTTATTTTCTTCAGCACGAGCTATAATTTCAGCTGCTTCATCTACATTTGCAGCAAAAGCTTTTTCAACTAATATATGTTTTTTATGCTCAATACATAAAAGAGCTTGCTCATAGTGATGACTATGAGGGGTTGCAATATAAATTAAATCAACCTTTTCATCTTTTACAAGTTCTTCATAAGAACCATAAGCTACTTCTACATTAAATTCTTCTTTAAATTTATTTGCTCTATTAATAGAACGAGATGCAATAGCATAAAGCTTTATCTCATCATTATGTAGGTCATTTATAGTTTGTGCCATAAGTTTTGCAATATGACCTGCACCAATAATAGCAAAATTCATCTTTTATCTCCTAAAAAATAATTTACTCAACAACAACTACATCATCATTTGCAGAAATAGGATCTAGCGATGTAGCTATAATAGTTAAAGTATCAATTTCATCATTAATAAATTTAAGTTGATATTGCATAGTGTTTGATTTTACACTTATTTCCTCAAATATTTTATCAGCTTCATTTTTATCATATTCAGGAATGATATTAAGTTTTAAAAGTATATCATCTGCAACTTTTAAATCACGACTACCCTCACATGCAGCTATAAAAGCTCTAAATGCTAATAATGATTCAGGGGGTAGGGCATTTGTATAAATAGTTTGCATTTGAATAGAAGCTAATTCATTACTATTATCTTTAGCTATACCACGCATTTCTATAGATGGAGATAATACAGCAATAAATCCATCTTTAGAGTCATTAGCATTAGCAGTAGGTAAAG
This sequence comes from Anaerobiospirillum sp., assembly GCA_029258325.1. Taxonomy (GTDB): domain Bacteria; phylum Pseudomonadota; class Gammaproteobacteria; order Enterobacterales; family Succinivibrionaceae; genus Anaerobiospirillum_A. The sequence continues at coordinate 3,996 of JARHZF010000172.1, forward strand.
AAGTATCTTCTTTATTTATAATCTCATTAAAAGATTTTCTAAATTCTTTTGCATTAGATATAGTAGAAACTTTTACAGAACTTTGTTCCTCTACTAAACTTTCTTGATACCAAGCATAGCCAGCTGAGGCAAAGTAATAAGCAGCAATTAAAAGAGCGAGAATTCTTAAATTTCTGCGCATTTTCCACTCTCTTTCTTTTTTTAATTGTTCCTTATCTAGTTCATTATTTTGCATTTTATTTTTCCTAAACATATATAGTATATAAATTAACAGATTATATACAAAATCTTTAGATATATACTTGATCTTATGCAAATTATCATAAATATCTTATCTAGAGTAGATAAAAAATGATCTATCTTATTTTGTAAATATATTTAAAGAACATGATCTATTTTTTCTAAATTTATTATTAGTGGCAAAAACTACCAAAGTAAAAGTAATAAGTTTATATCTATTTATTTAAATAAATTCAAGAAGTTATTAAAGATATTAATAGTTGGCATATTAAATTCTTAAAAGGGCTTATATTAATAAAAATACATAGTTATTGTGATTAATGCGTTGTTAATTAAAACAACGGAAATATCACATGAACTAAATAAATTGGAGAGAAATAATATGGCTCTTTACGTAAATACAAACGTGAGTTCTATTAATGGTCAAAGAAAACTCACAAATGCAACAAATAGCTTAAACACAACTTATCAAAGATTATCTTCAGGTCTTCGCATTAATAGTGCTAAAGACGATGCTGCTGGTCTTCAAATTTCTGATAGATTAACTAGTCAAATCAATGGTTTAAATCAAGGAAATAGAAATAGTAATGATGGCATAGCTCTTGCACAAACTATTGAAGGTGCCATGGAAGAAATGACTAACATGATGCAGAGAATTCGTGTTTTAGCAGTTCAAGCATCTAATGGTACTAACTCTAAAAAAGATAGAGAAGCTCTTCAACAAGAAGTAAAAGAATTATCACTTGAAATTTCACGTATTGCATGTCGCTCAACTTTTGCTGGTGAAAAGATCTTAGCTGGTAATGGTAAGTTTGGTAAACAAGGTGCTGACGTAAAAGGTCTTGGTTTAATTTCATCAGCTGGTACTATTACACTACAAGTAGGTGCAAACTC
>JARHZF010000036.1 GCA_029258325.1 Anaerobiospirillum sp.
TTTACAGTTTAAGTGATTTTTTATAATTATCTGTGTATTTTAGATATAGTTAATAATTATTCATATAGATAAATAACATAGAAAGCTCTTATTTAAAGAGATTCTTAAATAGAAATTAATTTATATATACAAATTTAGATAAAAATAATATTAAATATTGAAAACATTTAAAAAGTCTTATTTTTCAAAAATGTAAAGAACACTAATGATAATTTTTTTTATCTTTTACTAATAAAAGTTTAACAAAAGAGTACAATATGCCATCTTTTTAATGATAGATATTAAAAAATGTTCTATAACATATATAAGTAAGAACTTTTTATTTTATCTTTTATAATAAAATGTATTATTTTAACTTATTATATATAAGAAGAATCTTTTATCTTTTTTTGGAGGCTTTTATGTTTAAGTTCATCTTATCTATGTTTTTATGTTTAGGCATAAGTTCAGCTTTTGCAAATGATGAAGTTAATAGTAAATATTATGAAATGGATTTACCTATTGATTGGAAATCTTCTGTAGAAAATCAAGGTATAGAACAAGTTGAAAAAGCAACCTTTGTAAATGATAAATTAGGTGTAGCTGTTATAGTTGAAATAGGTCCTAAAAATGGTATGCCACTTGATAAAACAGCAAAACTTATAATAAAGAATTTAAAAGAACATAATGCAAAAATTACAAATTATGTAAAAGATAATGGTTTTATTCAAATTGATTCTATGTCAGATTTTAGACAAAGATTATATCTATCAACAAATGGCAGAGAATTATCAAGAATTTTAGTTGTAGGTAAAAACTTAGATAGTGCTTTAGATCTTATGAGACAAATTCATCCAAAAGGCAAGCAAAATATGAGCTTATTCCCAGCTCTTTAAGATTTTATATAAAATACCCTATATTATGATTTATACTATAAAGGTGCTGTAAAATAGCACCTTTTTTTATACCTAAAAAGGAATATTGTATGAAAAAACTATTAATACTTTCTCTTTTTGCTTTATTATCATTTTCACATGCTGTATTGGCAAAAACTATAAAAACAACTTTTTTTGAGGTAGATTTACCTAAAGATTGGGTACAAGTTAAAGATGTGACAGAAGAGGATAACTCTCTTTTTGCAACTTTTAGTAATAAACAAAATGGAACAGCTGTAATTATTGTTATAAAACCTAATAAAAACTATAGCTTAAAAGAGACAGTAGATAAAACTACAAAACAACTATTTTCTGAATTTAAAGTAAATATTGATTCTGTACAAGAAGTAGACGGTATTTATGTTATTGATTATACTTTTAAAAATGCTAAAGGTCGCTATTTTATGAGTATGAATGATAAATCAACTTGCTCTATATTAGTTACAGCATCTAATGCAAACTATGGTAATGAACTAATAAAAGCTATTAGTCCAACTAAAAATAATGAAACTCTTTTCCCATCTTTATAAAAAATCCTTTAAAAATATCCTCATGTTTTTATGAGGATATTCCTTATTATTTAAGCAAAGTATTTTAAAGCTTTAGGATGTGTCCATATAGGCTTTAGCTTTTCATCTAAATCAAGATTGCGTCCAACCTCTCGCCATGATTCTAAAATATGAAAATCACTACCACATGAGGCATAGAGATCATTCTTTAAACAAAGCTCACCTAAATATTCTCTCTCACAAGGTCTTTGTTGTGTACTAGATACTTCCATAGCCTCACCACCAACAGACTTAAAATAGGCTATAAGTTCACGAAGCTTAGTATTTGTTATTTTATAACGCTTAGGATGTGCTAAAACTGCTACACCATTTGCTCTTTTTATAAATTCAACAGCATCTTTTATATCCATCCATTGTGAGTGTACATAAGCACGAGCACCTCGTCTTAGATATTTATAAAAAGCATCATCAATACTTCTAAATTGACCTGTTGAAAAAAGGAAACGTGCATAATTACCACGAGTTATAATAGCATTTTCTTGAGCTTGTGCTTTTGTTCTTTCATAGGCATTTTCAAAACCAGCTTTACTTAACTTTTCACCTATCTTTATAGCACGCTCAAGTCTTGTATTAAATTGAAGTTTGCTAAGCTCTTGCATAGCTTCATGATCTTCATCAATAAAAAGACCTACTATATGTATACTTGTGTTACGCCATGTTGTAGATACTTCAATACCTGGAATTAAAGTAATATCTTTATCTACACAAGCATCTTTTGCTTCTTTTATACCTAAAACACAATCATGATCGGTTAGTGCTAAGTGTGTAACCTTATTATTTAATGCTATTTGTACTAAATCTTTTGGAGCAAATTCTCCATCAGATGCTTTTGAATGTGTATGAAAATCAACTTTCATTATTCTTCCTCACTTATGGCAATAAGTTCCTCAAAACGAGCATATAAAGAATCTACTTCATCTTGTACTTTAGCTCTTTCTTGATTTAAAAGAATTGCTTTATCTGAACCATTTTTATATAAATTAGCATCTTGTAATTGTTCATCTATTAAAGCAAGTTCTCCCTCTTTTTCCTCAATCTTTTGAGGTAACTTATCTAATTCTATTTTTTGTGAATAAGTAAGACCTGCTTTTTTAATTTTAGGTCTATTTTCTTTTTTATTTTGATCTTTTTTTAAATCTAGATCTTTTTGTGTATCTTTTTCAATACGCTTATAGTAGGCAAGTACATCAGACCAACCACCTACAATAGTTTCTATATGTCCAGAGCCATCAAAAACCCATGTCTCTGTAGCAACTTTATCAATAAAGCGTCTATCATGAGATATAACAATAACTGTACCTTTAAAGGTTGAGATTAAATCCTCTAAAAGTTCAAGTGTCTCTAAATCTAGATCATTTGTAGGCTCGTCCATAATAAGAACATTACATGGCCTACAGAACATACGAGCAAGCATGAGACGATTTTTTTCACCACCTGATAAAACAGATACAGGTGATCTTGCACGAGCTGCTGTAAATAAAAAGTCTTTTAAATAAGAGATAACATGTATAGTCTTAGAGCCTAAATTTATATCAACACGACCTTCAGCTACATTATCAGCTACGGTTTTTTCTAATTCTAAATGCTCATGATATTGATCAAAATACTGAATATTAGTATTAGTACCTATACGTACTTCACCAGAGTCTACCTTAATTTCTTTCATCAAAGCTTTAATTAAAGTAGTCTTGCCAGTACCATTTGCACCTACAATACCAATTCTATCTTGACGCATGACAGTAGCAGAAAAATTATCAATTATTTTTTTGCCTTCATAAATAACATCAATATTATTTGCCTCAAATACAATATTACCTGATTTATTGCTTTCAGTAATTTGCATTTTGACATTACCTTGTCTATTACGTCTATTACGTCTTTCTTCTCTTAACTTTTCAAGATCACGTACACGTCCTTCATTACGAGCAAGACGAGCTTTAACTCCACGTCTAATCCATGCTTCTTCTTCAGCTAAAACACGATCAAACTCTTTTCTATAAAGCTCTTCTTTTCTAAGTCTTTCATCACGAAGTTCTATATATTTATTAAAAGAACCATCATATGAGTAAAGCTTACCTCTATCTAGTTCAACAATACGTGTTGCTATCTTATCTGTAAACTCTCTATCATGAGATACAAAAACAATAGTACCTTTAAAATTAAGTAAAGATTCTTCTAAAAAGGTTATAGTTTCAACATCAAGGTGATTTGTTGGCTCATCTAAAAGTAAAAGTTGAGGATTTTGTGCTAAAGCACGAGCTAAAGCTACCTTACGTCTCCAACCACCAGATAGAGCTTTTAAACTTGTATCTACATCTATATTTAATTGATTTAATACACGTCGTATAGTGCCATCATAATGCCATGCATCTAAGGTTTCTATTTTATGACTATAAAGACCATCTTTATCTTCATTTAAATAAACCTTACATAAGGCCTCACCTACATCTTTAATACCAGATGCCACCATAGTATAGGCAGTACCTTCACTATTTTGAGGTGGATCTTGCTCAAGTCTTGCTACAACTAAATTTTGTTTTAAAATAAGCTCACCACTATCTAGCAAGATATCTTTATTTAAGACTTTAAGTAAAGATGATTTACCTGTACCATTTCTACCTAAAAGACAAATTCTCTCGCCCTCTTCAATAGCAAAATCAGCATGATCTAAAAGAGCATCTGTGCCATATGCAAGTGTTGCATCTTTAAGTGTTAAAATCGCCATTATTCAGCAGGTCCCCATACACGAGCTTTTCTAAAAACTTTATTGTCTCTATCTTTTTTCTTAAAGCCATCATTTTTATTAAAGTTATTATCTTTATTTAAATGACTACCATAGGTTTTATGACCATCTCTTTTATTAAAAGCTTTGCCATCATGTCTTCTATGACTATCTCTATCATTTTTAAAGTCATCTTTTTTGTCATTTACTTCATAAAATGCTTTTTTAGATAAAGAGCCAGACCACTTAGGTGCTCTTGTATTTTCAACAAGAGGTGTGACCTCATGAGTTAAATTAGAACGTATGAAGTTTAAGATAAAACATTTATGTATATTATTCTTTTGTTTAAAGTCAAAAGGAATAGTCTTATCTGTAATCTCTTCAACACTAAAACCATAAGCACTTAAACTATCAATATCTATCTTAAATCCACGCTTATTAGTACAGAATATAACAGTACCACTATCTTTTAAATGATAAGTTAAATTAGATAGCATTTGTACATGATCGCGTTGTACATCAAAGCTTTGTTGCATTCTTTTTGAATTTGAGAAGGTAGGTGGATCTATATAAATTAAATCAAATTTTTTATCATTATCTTTATTTGATAAATAAGATAAACAATCTGCCTGAATAAAATCATGATTATTTAGATTAATTGAATTTAATCTAAAGTTATCCATAGCCCAAGATAGATATGTTTTTGACATATCTACAGATACAGTAGATTTAGCACCACCTAAAGCAGCTGCTACAGATACAGATGATGTATAAGAGAAAAGATTTAAAAAATCTTTATCTTTAGCTTCTTTATAGATAAGCTTTCTTATATTTCTAGCATCTAAAAATAAACCTGTATCTAAGTAATCTTCTAAGTTTACTTTAAATTTAAAAATACCCTCATGTACTTCCATAAAGATATCTTTCTTGTCATTGCCTTGATATTGACTATCGCCCTTTTGAACTTGTCTTTCTTTTAAAATAACATTAGAGCCACGCACATTAGTTACACTAATAGTTGCAGATAACATATCAAGAACACGGCGTCTTGCTACTTCCTTTGGTATAGAAGATGGAGCTGCATACTCTTGTACTATATAGTAATCATTATATTTATCAATAGCAGCTTGATATTCAGGTAAGTCTGCATCATAAATTCTGTAACAATCAATATTTTCTCTTTTTACATAATTATTAAGAGATTTAATATTCTTTTTAAGTCTATTAGCAAAATCAAGAGCTACTTCTACACGTTTATCCTTAGCATTAGATAATGATTTATCATCATTAATTTCAAAGACACGTAATTGACACTCTAAAGAACCATTAAAGAGCTTATATGTTCTATCATAAGATAGACGCATACAAGAAAGTAGATCTTTTGAAGTTGAAATAATAGCAGCTGTAGCATTAGAGAAATTTTCTTTAATTCTTTGTCCTAAGGTTTGATATAAAGAAATAAGCTCATTGAAATTACCCATTCTTTGACCATAAGGAGGATTAGTTACAAGTGTAACCTTATGTTCATTAGTAAATGGATTTTTTAAATCATAAATACTATTTTTTTCAACAAAAATAAGTTTTTCAAAACCTGCTTTTTTAATATTTGAAAGAGCAATAGATACCATTTGCTCTGAAGCATCAAAGCCATAAATTACATAATTATTTGCAAGAGCATTAGCAAGTCCCTTATTATGACGTACTTGAGCTTCTGCTTGTAACTCTTTATAAGCCTCTTCATCAAAAGATAGCATTTTTAAAAAGCCATAGTGTGAACGCATAAGACCTGGAGCTGTATCTGTTAAAATTGAAGCAGCTTCAAGTAATAAAGTACCAGATCCACACATAGGATCTATAAAATTACCCTCTTTAAAAGAAGCACGAGTAACCATAGCTGCAGCTAGATTTTCTTTTAAAGGAGCAATACCTGTACCTCTATGTAATTCTCTTTGATGTAAAGGTTTACCTGATAAGTCTAAAGTTATAACAACTTCATTATTTTTTTGTAAATTTGCAAAAATTCTAATATCTGAGTTGTGTTTATCTACATCAGGTCTTGCACCATATGCCTTTTGTAATCTATCACAGATTGCATCTTTTAATTTTAAAGCAGAGTATTGTGTATTTCTTAACTCTTTATTAGTACCAGAGAAAGCAACTGAAATTGTATTTTTAGCATCTGTATATTGCTCCCAAGCAATACCTAATGCACCTATATATAATTCAGTATCTGTAGAGCAATGAAAACGAGATAGTACTAATAAGATACGAGAAGCAAAGCGTGACCAAATACAAGCACGCATAGCTTCTTTCATTTCACCTTCAAAACTAACACCTGCAACTGTTTCTTTAACGTTTTGTAAATTTAAATCTTTTAATTCATTAAATAGTAAATTCTCAAGACCTAAAGGGCATGTAGCAAAAAACTTAAGCATAGAAAAACCTCAACATTCTAAATTTTTAGAATATTATATAAAATTTTATGGAATAACTCTTGAAAGTAAGATTATATATTTATAAAGATTGCATATAAAGTAGCTTAAAAAAGATAAAAAAATCCTACAAAAATTGCCACCTTAAACAAAAATATATTTTTTTTATACTAAATATTTTAACAATAAAATGAAAACTAAAGAATAATAAAATCACACAAATACGTAAAATTTCTCAATAAAAAATAAAAATGGCACATTATTTTCTTGTGAAGGCTTTAAATAAAAAATTTAAAGGAGAGAAAAATGGCTTTATACGTAAATACCAATGTGAGTTCCTTAAACTCACAAAGAAAGCTTACTAATGCCACAAATTCATTAACTACTACTTATCAAAGACTATCTTCAGGTCTTCGTATTAATAGTGCTAAAGATGATGCTGCAGGTCTTCAAATTTCTGATCGTTTAACATCACAAATCAATGGTTTAAATCAAGGTAA
>JARHZF010000081.1 GCA_029258325.1 Anaerobiospirillum sp.
AGATGATATCATTCCACAAGATATCATCTTAGGTCCTCCAATACCTATAAATTTAGCTTTAGGATCTATGCGTAAAATAGCACGCATAAGTCCTGCACCTAAAGTATCACCTGATGCCTCACCTACAACTAAAGCATACAAATGAGAATTATTTAAATCATTCATCTAACGAACAATTCCACGACCACTTTGCTTTAAAAAATCTACAAGCTCTTGTAATTGAGGATGTTCATTTGCAAGATCTTGAACTTGAGGAATGGCCTCTTCAATGGTATTTTTCTTATGATAAATAATCATATATGCTTTTTTAATTGCTCTTATGGTATCTTCATTAAAACCACGTCTTGCAAGACCTACTTTATTAATACCAAAAGGTTTTGCATAATGACCTGCAGCCATTACAAATGGTGGTACATCCATATTTAAAGCAGCCATACCAGCAATAAATGCATGTGAACCTACACGACCAAATTGATGAATTGCACTTAAACCACCAAAAATAACATGTGAACCTATAGTTACATGACCTGCTAGGGTTGCATTATTTGCAAAAATACAATTATCACCAATTACACAATCATGTGCTACATGAACATTTACCATAAATAAATTATTAGAGCCAATAGTAGTAGTACCTAAACCTTGTACTGTACCTCTATGTATAGTGCAATGCTCACGTATTGTATTATTATCACCTATAGTAAGTGTTGTTTTTTCACCTTTATATTTTAGATCCTGACATGCCTCACCTATAGAGCAAAATTGATAGATATGATTGCTCTTACCTATAGTTGTAGGACCTCTTAATACACAAAAAGGTTCAATTACGCAGTTGTCACCAATAACAACATCATCTTCAATTATCACATTAGCTTTGATAATTACATTAGCACCAATTTGAGCTTTATCGCTAATATTGGCACTTTTATCAATTACTGCACTAGAATCAATCACGGATAAATCTCCATGTTAAAGTAGTTTTTATTAGCTACGGCGTTTTGCACACATTAAATCAGCTGAACATGCAATTTCACCATTTACAGTTGCAACACCCTTAAAACTTGCAATGCCACGTTTTTCTTTTAAGAACTCAACATCTAAAATAAGTTGATCACCTGGCACAACAGGACGCTTAAATCTTGCATTATCAACAGCTGCAAAATAATAAAGCTCGCCCTCTTCTGGTTTTCCTACCATAGTAAAAGCAAGAACACCTGTAGCTTGAGCCATAGCTTCTAAAATCAATACACCAGGTAAAACAGGTTTTCCAGGAAAATGTCCTTGGAAAAAAGGCTCATTAAAAGATACATTTTTAATAGCACGTAGAGTTTTATGTTCATCTGTAATATTGTAATCAACAACTCTATCTACCATTAGAAATGGATAACGATGAGGAAGAAGACGCATAATTTCTTCAACATTTAAGGTTTTATTGCTTACTTCTTGAGTCACTTTGTTCACCTTTATTTTTGATTTTTTAATATCTCAATATCTTTCTCAAGATTATTTACTTTTCTGTACATATCATTTATATGTAATACTCTAGCTGCCGTTACACGCCACTCTTTATTAGATTGAGCAGGAATACCAGATGAGTATATGCCTGGTTTATCAATAGAACGCATAACCATACACATTCCACTAATTGTAACCATATCACATATTTTAATATGACCATTAAATACTGATGTGCCACCTATTATACAGTATTTTCCAATTTCCACAGAACCTGCAAAGGTAGTACCACCAGCAACTGCTGTTCCTGTTCCTATTTTTACATTATGTGCAATTTGACATAGATTATCTATAATTACATTATCTTCAATTATAGTATCATCTATAGCACCTCTATCAATACAAGTACAAGCACCTATCTCAACATGACTTCCAATAACTACACGTCCTGTTTGAGGTATCTTTATCCATGTACCTTTTTCATTTGCATAACCAAAACCATCTGAACCTATAACAGTTCCAGATTGTACTAAACAGAAGCTACCAATAACTACATCATGGTAAATAGAAACGTTTGGATATAACTTTGTATCAGAGCCAATACATACATTATCGCCTATAGAACAATTAGCACCAATTTGTACATTGTCTCCAATAATAGCTCCCTTTTTAATATGCACAAAAGGACCAATTGCGACATCTTTACCTAAGGTTACTCCCTCTTCAATACAAGCAAGAGGAGAAATACCTTCACAAATTTTTGGTGTTGTATCTAAAAGCTTTGCTACTTTTGCAAATCCTACATAAGGATCATCTAACAAAAGAGCATTAGATTTTACATGAGAGCAATCTTCTTTTTTTACAATAACTGCACTAGCTTTTGTTTCATCTAATATTGATTTATATTTTGGATCTGATAAAAAGCTTATCTGACCTTGTGTTGCTGTCTTTAAATTTGCAACTTTTGTGATTTCTACTTTACCATCACCAACTAACTGTGCATTTATAGCTTTTGCAATCTCTTCTAACAGCATAACAACAATCCTTAAAGTTTATAAAGTAATAAAATTATTAAGTCTAGGATAGATATACTTCTATCCTAGACAATTTTATTTTATTTTGCAAATTACAAAAGAAAAATTATTTTGCTTTTGATACTCTTTTTATAACTTCATCTGAAATATTAAATTCAGGTTTGATATGAACTACAGTATCGCCACGCATTACAAGATCAATATCACGCTCTTTTGCAATGTCATCAATTGCTTTTTGAATTAATTTATTGATCTTAAGCTCTTCTTCAGCTTGACGCTTTCTTAAATCTTCTTGTAAAGCACGTGCTTTTAGATTTAAGTCTGATTGAATTTGAGCAAGACGTCTTTGTGCATCAGTTGCAGCTTTATCTTTTAATTTACCAGATTGTAAATCTTGAGCTAACTTTTGACCCTCTTTATTTAGAGCTTCTAACTCTTTTTGACGAGGTGCAAAGTCTTTTTGCATTGCAGTTTCAATAACTTTAACTTGAGGCAATTCACTCATAATATATGGTAAATTAATTACAGCTAAAGATGGAGCTGTAGCTTTAGGTGCAGCCATTGCTGATGTAGCAAGAACTGTACTTATTGCAGTTGCTAATAATATTTTTTTAAACATAGTAATCTCCTAATTAAAATTGTCCACCAATATTGAAGTTAAATGCCTCTGTCTCATCGCCATCATTTTGTTTAATAGCCTTAGCAAATGAGAATACTAGAGGTCCTATTGGTGATAACCAAGTTAAAGACACACCTGCTGATACTGAGTAATCACTTGCTGTTGGGAATTGAAGTCCTGAGTTATACTCACTTGACTTAGTATCCCATAGAGCACCAGCATCCATAAATAGTGCTGTTCTAACTTGTCTCTTATAAGCTTCAGCAACAAATGGTGTTGGAACAAAGAATTCTAAACTTGTTGCCCATAATGCATTACCACCTGCATTTTCATCAGAGAAGTACTTTTCACCACCTGAACCATAGTATACAGCTTTTGGACCTATAGCATTATGTCTAAAACCACGTAGCCATTCAGTACCACCTAAGTAGAAGTTTTCAAAGTATGGTAATGTATGATCTGCATTTGTTGAATCCATCTTGCCATAACCATCACCATAAGCTATACGACCACGTATACCAATAACAAAATTATGTTCATTATCTAGTGGGAAGTAATGATGTGTTTCTGCAGATAATTTATAGTATTGCAAGTCAGATGTTGGTAAAGTAGCATAAATAGATGCAACT
>JARHZF010000021.1 GCA_029258325.1 Anaerobiospirillum sp.
TGTGCATATTAAGATCTAAATTATTATCAAAGGTCTTAATGTATTTATTTAAAATAGATAAAGAGTCACGAAGACCTTGACCTGTAATGCTTCTACAAATAGGAAATAGCTCTTCCATTAAAGAAAACATTTTATCTCGTAGTAGTAAATCTTGCATAAAAATATCCTTTTTATAATTTATTTGCTAGAACTTTTCTATCAATTTTGCCATTTTGATTTAATACAAATTTGTCAACTCTTATATAGTTTCTTGCAACCATATATTGAGGAAGTTTTGTAGATAAATAACTCTTTAAATCAAGATCTATATCTGACTCATAAAAAACGGTAATTTCTTCATTCTTAAAAATACAAGCACTATTTTTAACACTTTCATGAGCATTAACTACATTTTCAATTTCGCCAAGCTCAACTCTATGACCATAAATTTTAATTTGACCATCAGCTCTGCCATAGCATAAAAGAAGACCATTTTCATCATAAGCAACAATATCGCCTGTATTATAAATGAGATCTAAATAATTATTATGTAGTGGATTTTGAATAAAGACAGCATTAGTTCTTTCTTTATCATTATAATAGCCAAGAGATAAAGATGTGCCTCTTACATAAAGATTACCTTTCTTAAATGCTTCATCTTCTTTTATTAAGTTTAAATTATCATCAAAAACTAAAAGTTCTGTATTATTACAAGCACGACCTATAGGAAGAATATCGTCATTTGCAAACTCTTTATCTACTATATAGTAAGAGCAAACATCTGTAATTTCAGTAGGTCCATATAGATTTGCAAACATAACATCTTTATAAAAAGATCTCCAAATATTAAGTTGTTTATTTGGCATAATCTCACCACAAAAAAGAACTTTTTTAAGATCTTTTAAATATATTGATGAAAGAGCTTGCTTATTTGCAAAATAGATTAAAACAGAAGGTACCCAAAAGATCATAGTTACTTTATTGTCATAAAGATATTTCATAATATTTTTTGGGAAAGTAAAAAGCATATTAGCAATTAAGTGTAATGTAGCACCTTGTTTAATAGATGAAAATATATCTAAAATTGAGTTATCAAAATATAAAGGAGCTTGATTTGCCAGGATATCTTCATCTGTAACATTAAAAGTTTCTGTAACGAAGAAAGTATAATCAATAACACTTTTATGACAAATACTTACACCTTTTGGTACACCTGTAGAACCACTTGTAAAGAAAACATATAAAAGATTTGTATCTATATGTTTTGCTCTTATTTTTTTTATAAGTTCATCATCAAAAGTGTCCATAGTAAAGCTATCTTCATAAAAAACATGAACATCCTCTAAATAGCTTACATCTATATCTCTTTTTGTGATAACTACTTTTGGTTTTAGAATATTACAAACACTTATAATTCTATCTTTTGGTGTTTTTTCATCTAAAAGAGTGTAGTAATTACCCGATTTTGCACTTGCATAAAATGATACAAGAGTATTTATGCTTTTTGGTAATATAATTAGAATAGGGCTATTGTAAATACCTTTATTTATAATAGCTGTAGCTAATGATTTTGCTTTATTATCAAACTCACTATAAGTAAGACTTTCTTGCCCCATAACAAAAGCTGTTTTATTGGGATATGTTTTTACAGTCTTTTGTAGAAAATCATCAACATGAGTAATCATAAAAATTCCTTAATGAAAATAGCACTATTTGTGTAGTATAAAATGATTGATATAAATAATCAAAAATATATGCTTAACTTTAATAGTTAAATTTGTATTAATAAAAATTTTTATAATCTAAAAAGATATAATTTTTTTAAAAAATTAACGACTAAAGATTATATTTTTATAACTTGTGTTTTAAAGTCTATAGTTTTTTATTTTATTATTTTTTTATATTTGCTTTTAAAAAAGAAAATTACTAAAATTTATAATAGATATTTTTTGTTATCGGGGGGGGGTGGTGTGACGTGATATCTTATAACAATATAGTTGTTATTGGTTTTGGTTCTATATCAAAACAAGCTTTTAATATAGTAAAAGATTACTTTAAAGAAACTCATGTAGAATATATAGCAAGTTCTTTTATATTAAAAGCAGAGGAAAAAGAAAAGTTAAATACTCTTTTTAACTCACTTGAAAATAACCTTATTATAAGTGTTAATAACTTCTATATCTTTCAAGATGATTGTATAAATAAAAATACAATTATAAATTATCATAATGCAATCCTTCCTAAACACAAAGGTATAAATGCCCATGTTTTTGCTATTTTTGATGGCGATGATAAAACTGGTATAACATGGCATATGGTTACAAATAAGCTTGATTGTGGTGATCTTGTTTATCAAGATAGTTTCTTTATAGATAAATTTGATACTGCTATATCTTTAATAACTAAACAACAAAATTTAGCTTTAGATAGTTTAAAATTGGCTTTAGATAATTTAGCTAATAAAAAATTTACAAAACAAGATTCTTTAATTAAAGGAAGTTTTCATAAAAGATCAGATTTACCTAATAATGGTATTTTTGATACAAACTTTGATTTTAATAAAATGTCTCTTTTCTTACGTGCAATGGATTGTGGTCGAGGTATTTTTAGAGCATTTCCTCTTCCTAAGATTCAAATTAAAGATACATTTTTTAATATAGATAAATATGAAATTCATGAAGATGAAATTATATTATCTGTAGATAAAAAAAACTTAACTTTTAGGAGATAAAAATGACTGATATTAATGTACAAGAGCTTTTTAATGAAATTCATAAACAAGATATTTCAGAAAAAGACACAAACTTAGTCGATGATGGTTTAATTGATTCAATTGATATTATGAATTTAGTTGAGTTAATAGAACGTAAATATAATATTACTATTGACGCTAAATTTCTTGATAGATACAGTTTTAAAAATTTTGAATCAATTGAAAATATCATAAGACAATCTATGTAGTTAAAAGTTTTTTAGATAGTGCTTAATATAAAGTATACTTAATTTAAGTACATGTGATTTTTATGTTCTATCTTAAAAACCAAACTGTTATTTCTTATGTATAAACAGTGTAAATATTACATGTACTATTATGTACTTTTTTATTTAAATTATGGTTTTAGTTTACTATGTTTAATTTATTTAAAGGATTAGATTCATCTGTAAATACAGATGATTTGAAAGATATTTTACATAAACTTGATATTCAAAAAAATGATACTATTTGTATACATTCAGAGATATTTAAGTTTGGTCAATTTGCAAATGATCCAAAACAATGTATTGAAAAAATCATAGATTGTTTTAAAGAGATAGTAGGAGAAGATGGTACTATCTTAATGCCAACATTCACTTATAGTTATTGCAAGCAAAAAGACTATGATAAAATAAATAGTGCGAGCACTATGGGGGTATTAACAGAAGTTTTTAGAAAACAAGCTAATGTTGTAAGAACTAATGATCCTCTTTTTTCATTTGCCGTATTTGGTAAAAATAAAGATAAATATTTAAAAAATCTACATTCAAGCTTTGGACCTGATAATGTTTATGAAATCTTAAAAAAAGAGAAGGGTAAAATAGTTCTCTTTGGTACTAATAATTTTGGTTATACCTTTTCTCATTATTTAGAGGAATATCATAATGTTCCTTATAGATTTTTTAAGACTTTTAGTGGTGTAACCATATTTGAAGATGGCTCAAGAAAAAATACAAGTATTGAATACTTTGTTCGTCGTTTAGATGAACCCTCTATTTTAATTGTTGAGACACAAAAAGATATTTTAAAAAAAGCTTCTGCTTATAAAGAACTGTCATTTGGTAACAGTTGTATTGTGTGTATTGATACACAAAAATATTTTGATGCAACAAGTAAAGTTTTAGAAAAAGATAAGTATGCCTTACTTAAGGAGTCATTATGATTACAAATGTTGATGATTTTCTACAAAAGACTGTAAAAACACATCCAAATAAAACAGCTTTTGTTATGGGGCAAGAAAGTCTTACTTATAGTGAGTTTGATAATAAAGCCAAGTCTCTAGCAACAACTATTATAAATAAAGGTATTTATAAAAGTCCTATTCTTTTAATTTTACCTAAAAGCATCAACACTTTAATATCTTTTTTTGCTGCAGCAAAATCTGGCAATTATTACACACTTATTGATGATAAAACTCCAAAAGAAAGAGTTATCAGTATATGTAACATATTAGAACCAAAACTAGTCATTACTAAAAAAGATATTGATACAAGTTATTTATCAAATATTGATATTATATATGATGATAGTTTTATTCAAGATAGTTTTGATGATGTTCTTTTAAAGAAAGTTAGATCAAAACATATTGATACAGATCTTTTATATGTATTTTTTACAAGTGGTTCTACAGGAACACCTAAAGGTGTAAGTATTGCACATAAAAGTGTTATAGATTATACCTTTTTTGTTACTGAAACATTTGATATTACAGAGAATGATATTCTAGCAAATCAATCACCTCTGTACTTTGATAACTCTGTATTGGATATATTTTCTACTATAAAAAAGGGTGCAACATTACATTTAATAGAAAATAGTCTTTTTGCTTTTCCTAAATATATTATGCAATATTTATGTGATAATAAAATTAGCATGATTTTTTGGGTTCCTTCTATTTTAATTTATTATGCAAATACAAATGCTTTATCATTAGTTAAACTACCAAACTTAAATAAGATCTTTTTTGCAGGTGAGATAATGCCAATTAAGCAATTAAATATATGGAGATCTTTTTATAAGGATGCTGTTTTTGCAAATTTATATGGTCCAACAGAAATTACTGATATATGTTGTTATTATATTGTAGATCGGGACTGGAAAGATGATGATATTATTCCTATAGGACGTGCTTGTAATAATACAGAACTTTTAGTTTTTGACAATGACCTAAACTTAATTACAGAAAATGAAAGCTTTAAAAAAGGAATTCTTTATGTAAGAGGAACTTCATTATCTTTAGGTTATTATAAAGATAAAGCAAAAACAGATGCTGTTTTTATTCAAAATCCACTGCACAATAACTATTTAGATTTAATCTATAAAACAGGTGATGTAGTTGCTTATAACGATGAAGGTATTCTCTTATGCTATGGTCGTGAAGATAGTCAAGTAAAGGTATATGGTCATAGAGTAGAACTTGGTGAGATTGAAAATATAGCAATTGCTCATAAAGACGTAAAGAATTGTGCTTGTATATTTAAAAATGAAGAAATTACTCTTTTTTATGAGTCACATATAGAGATTGATTTAAGATCATTTTTAAATTTAAAATTGCCATCTTACATGGTTCCTAAACATTATGTAAGAGTTGATACTTTTAAAGTTAATCAAAATGGCAAAATAGATAGAAATGTTTTAGCTAATAGTTTATAGCTCTATTTAATATATTCCATATAATAAAATTATCATATATTTTTTACTATATGATAATTTTATATTTGTAGTACATGTGATATTTACGCTGTTTATATAATAAAGAGCTGTGTTGTTTTAAGTAACAACGTAAAAATACCATGAACTATATATTGTTATATCTAAATTAGACTAATAAAGTTATAATGATTGTCTTATAATATTTTCAATTGCTTCAAAACTTTGAAAGTTTTTAGCTTCAATTAAAGATAATTCTAAAGATATATTGTATTTTTTTTCAATTACATCAATTAAATTCATGATATCAATTGAATCAATTAAACCATTATCAATTAAATTTGTATCTTTTTCTGAAATATCTTGTTTGTGAATTTCATTAAAAAGCTCTTGTACATTAATTTCTGTCATTTTTATCTCCTAAAGGTTAAAATCTCTTTATTTACAGATAATATAATTTCATCTTCATGAATTTCATATTTATCTATATTAAAAAATGTATCTTTAATTTGAATCTTAGGAAGAGG
>JARHZF010000058.1 GCA_029258325.1 Anaerobiospirillum sp.
CATAAATACGTGCACCAGGTTCTACAAAGAAGTCTAAATCAACAGACTTACTATCTTCATTAAATGAAGGATATGCTTTAACTTTTGAGTTTGCATAACCATATTTACCTAAGAAATCACGTAATACTTCTTCAATCTTAGCTACATCAGATGCATTGTAAACTTCACCTTTCTTTAAAGTAATAAGCTTTTGCATATCAAGATCATACTTTAAAGTATTACCACGTAAATTTACATTACCATATGAGTATTTATCACCTTCACTAACACCAATTGTTAAATAAAGTGACTTCTTATCTGGAGTAACTTCAACTGCTGTATTTTTAATATTGAAGTTTACATAACCTCTATTTTGATAATAAGAACGAAGTGACTCTAAGTCTGCTCCAAACTTTTGAGCATCATATTTTCTTGATGCAAAGAAGTTCCACCAAGGCTCTTCATCACGTAATTGCATTTGAGCTAGAAGTACATCTTCATCAAAAGCCTTATTACCTACAATATTAATTTGCTCAATTTTTGCAGATACACCTTCTGTAAACTCAAGCTTTACATCAACTCTATTACGAGGTAAATATGTTAAAACAGGCTTAACATTAGCTTGATACATACCAGCTGAGTGATAAAAGTCTTCAAGAGATCTCTTAATCTCATTTAATGTTTGAATATTTAAAGCCTCACCAGCTTTTAGACCTTGTCTTTCAATAACATCTTTAAGGGCAGTTGATTCAATTTGAGAGTTACCTGCAAAATCAACTTTACCAATAGTAGGTCTTTCTTTAACTGTAATAATGATGTCATTATTATTACGTGATAATGTTACATCATCAAAATTACCTGTTTGATATAAACGCTTCATAGCAAGAGCAGTTGTATCTTCGGTCATTAAATCGCCTTGTTTTACAGGTAATGCTAATAAAACAGCACCTAAAGATACACGATTTAAACCTTGTACTTTAATATCATTAACAACAAAACTCTCAGCATTTACACTTGTACTAGTTAATGATAGACCACCTACTACCATGCTAGTTAATAAAGCTAGTTTAGTTTTTTTCATCATTTTACTCATAGATAAATATCCAAACCAAGGGTATCTTTTTTTACACTATACTAAATAACGAAGATCGTTAAAAATTGCAAATATAGTAAGTGAAAATAATAAACACAATCCTAAAGCAGTTAGGACAAATTGTACACGTGCATTAGGTTCTTTTCCAGTTATTGCCTCATAGGCTATATAAATTAATTGACCACCATCTAATATAGGTAGAGGCAATAAATTAAATACACCTAAATTTACACTAATCATAGCCATAAAAACTAAAAATACAGAAAGACCATAAGAAGCACTGTCTCCTGCACCCTTTGCTATACCAATAGGACCTGAAATATTTTCAGGTGAAATACTTCCTATTATTAGCATTTTTAAAGACTTAATAACTAATGTAGAAATTTTATAAGTATCTTCAATTCCTTTTATAAAAGCATCAAAAGGATTGTATTGTACAAAATTCTGTAATTTTTCTATAGGCTTTAAATATACACCTATACCTAATTTTGCAACTTCTTTTTGTAGCTTACTATCAAAAACATAATCTACATTAGCATTAACTTCATATTCTTTATTATCACGAACATAAGTTATTGTAATTGTTTTTTCTTTATATTTTGATAAATAAGTTGTTATATCACTCCATGAGTCTACAGCTTCTTTATTTAGGGCAATAATTTTATCACCAACTTTAAGACCTGCTTTGTAAGCACTACCATCTTTAGATACTACATCTAAAGTATCGCTTACTTTGCCATATAAAGGAGTAATACCTAATTCTTTAAATAAAGAAGTATTAGGTTTTATATCAATACCCTCTTTACTAAAGAAAACATTTTTTAAAGAGCCATCTCCTAAATTTTCTTTTACTAAAAGATGTATTTTATCATCAGAAGTTAAAATCTTTGTTAAAACATCACCCCAATCATTAACAGATGATTTATTTACTTCTAAAATAAGATCTTTATGTTTTATATTAGCATGTTCTGAAATTGAATAAGGTTCTACTGTATCAATAGCTGGTTTTATTGAGTTTATACCAAGCATATTAACAATTGTGTATAAGAATACTGCTAGAATAATATTTGCAAGTGGTCCTGCTGCTATAATAAAAGCTTTTTGTTTTTTAGTTTTATACTTAAAACTTCTCTTTTCTAAATATTCAGTTGAATATTCTTTACTATTATCTTCCTTACCCTCGCCTAACATTTGCACATAACCACCTAAAGGTATTGCAGCTATTTGAAAATAAGAACCATCTTTATTTAATCTTTTGTAAAGAGGATATCCAAAACCAATAGAAAATACTAAAACTTTTACCTTACATAATTTAGCTGCAAAAAAATGTCCTGCCTCATGAATAGTTACAAGAGAACCTAAAGCTACTATAAAGAAAAAAGTATTCCAAAGAAAATCAAACACAAAAAATACTTCCTAGTATTGTTTATTATTAATTATTGTTAAAGCAAATTGTCTTGCTTTTGCGTCTATATCTAAGACATCATCTATACAATAAACTTCTTTTTGCATAAACTTTTCTACAACAATTTCACAGATTTTAGATATATCTGTAAATTTACAATTATTATGCAAGAATGAAGAGACAGCTATTTCATTTGCGGCATTTAATGCTGTTGTTGCACTTTGCCCTAATTTACTAGCTTCACGAGCTAGTTTTAAACAAGGATATCTATTATAATCGGGTTTTTTAAAATTTAGTTGAGCTATCTTAAAAAAATCTAACTCATTGACTTTTATAGAAAGTCTTTGTGGATAAGATAATGCTAAAGATATAGGTGTCTTCATATCAGGAGAACCAAGCTGTGCTATAACAGCTCCATCTTCATAAGATACCATAGAATGAATTATTGATTGAGGATGTACTATTATCTCAATATCCTCATCTTTTGCATTAAATAAATAACGAGCTTCAATAAATTCAAGACCTTTATTCATCATAGTTGCACTGTCAACAGAAATCTTAGGTCCCATTGACCATACAGGATGATTTATAGCCTCATCTACAGTAACAAAATCTAAAGTATTAACATCCCTATCTCTAAAAGGTCCACCTGATCCTGTTAGTAAAATCTTTTTTATATTGTGTTTTTTTAAATCACAAAAACCTATAGTCTCTTGTAATTCCTTTGGCATAGATTGAAAAATAGCACTATGCTCTGAATCTATAGGTATAATAGTAGTATTATATTTTTTTACTTCCTCAAAAAATATCTTACCACTCATTACAAGTGACTCTTTATTTGCAAGACCTACTTTAATACCACTTCTAACAGCACTTAAGGTAGGTTTTAAACCTGCAGCTCCTACTATTGCAGATACAACCTCATCACTATTACTATCTGATGCAAGCTCTATAACACCACTTTCACCTTTTAAAACTTTGGTTTTTAAAGCTAAGTTATTTACAGCATCTTGTAACATATCTGCACTTTTTTCATCATATAAAGCTACAAATTTTGGATTGTATTTTTGTATGATTTTAAGCATAGAATCAACATCTTTATATGCTGCACAAGCATATAAAGAATAATCTTCACTATTATCATCTATAACAGATAAAGTGCTTTTACCAATAGATCCTGTTACACCTAAGATAGTAATATTTTTCATTTAAGCTAAGACCTCTGAAATTAATAGGTAAGAGGTTACAAAAATAGGCATAGCAGCAAGTTGTGAGTCAATTCTATCTAACATACCACCATGACCTGGAAAAATCTTACCTGAGTCCTTAATTCCAACTATTCTCTTAAACATACTCTCTACAAGATCTCCAATTACTGAAAATACAATAGAGATAGAACCTGCAATAATTAATGCAGTTATATTATTTTGATAACTTGCATATAGATCATATTTTGCAAAAATTAATAAACCTATTACTGCTAAAGCAAGACCACCATATAAACCTTCCATAGTCTTTTTAGGTGATACATTCTCTAACATCTTATGTTTACCAAAGGCACGACCTGCAAAATAAGCTCCTGAATCTGCAAACCATACTAAAGCCATAACTGCTATTACTAAATAAGCACCTGTATTTTTATCTGCCATATAATTTTCAGCTCTTAAAATTAAAAGGCATTGTAAAAATGGTAATAGCATTAAAAGACCAATAATAGAATTAGTTATTTTATTCTTATGCCATGCTGTATTTTTTGGATATGATTTAAGTAAAGGAAGAGCTATAAACCAAACTATTGAAGCAATACCTATAAATTTATATAAAACACTAGGTATTTCTCCTTCAATATAAAGACCAGGTGGTGCTACTAAAAATGTAGTAACAGAACCTAACATTGCTAAAAATAAAAAAGGAATTCTTGATTTAAAACCAAGAAGTGGTGCCATCTCATAAGCTGCAACCATATAAATAAATAAAGCACCCATTGTAAAAATAGGATAGTCTGCAACAAATAGCCAAAAACATACTAAGATTAATAAAACAATTGCAGTTGCTATTCTAATGCCCATTTATTTTTGCTCCTTAATCTGAGATGATGTCATGCCAAAACGTCTTTCTCTCTTTGAAAAAAAGTCTAAAGCTTCATCTATATCCTTTATATCAAAATCAGGCCAAAGTGTATCAGTTACAAAGATTTCAGCATAAGCTACTTGCCATAAAAGAAAATTACTAATTCTCTTTTCACCACCTGTTCTTATTAATAAATCAACATCTAGTGGTTCATATAAATTTTTTTGTATTAAAGCTTCATCTATATCTAAACTACTTAAATTTCCACTTTCAATCTCTTTTGCTATATCTATAAAAGCTTTTGTTATATCAGCTCTACCTCCATAATTTGCTGCAATATTTAAAGTCATTGCACTATTATTTGAGGTTAATTCTTCAATATAGGAAATTGATTTTTGTAGAGATTTAGAGAATTTAGATTTGTCACCAATTATTCTTACTTTGATATTATTTTGGTGTAATTCTTTTGCCTCTTTTTTTAAAGAAAAAGCAAATAATTCCATAAGAGCATTAACTTCAGTAATAGGTCTTTTCCAATTTTCACTAGAAAAAGCAAAAAGTGTTAATGTATTGATACCTATTAAAGCAGAATGCTTAACGATTCGATAAACAGCATTCGCACCTTCTTTATGCCCTTTAACACGGATCTCTCCACGTTGTTGAGCCCAGCGACCATTGCCGTCCATGATAATTGCAAGATGGCGAGGTAAGACCTCGCCTTTTTGTATATTTTGAACTGTCATAAAGTTTAGGTATTAAACTTCCATTAGTTCTTTTTCTTTAGCAGATAAAATATCTTCACATTGCTTAATTGATGCATCTGTTAGTTTTTGAATCTGCTCTTCACCATTTCTTTGATCATCTTCAGAAATAGCTTTATCTTTTTGAAGTTCTTTTAGTTGTGCATTAGCATCACGGCGAATATTTCTTATTTCAACACGTGAGTTTTCAACTTCACTACGAACAACTTTAACAAGATCTTTACGACGCTCTTCTGTTAGTGGTGGTAGAGGAACACGAATGTCTGTACCAGTTACAACAGGATTTAAACCTAACTCTGATTTTTGAATAGCTTTTTCAACATCTTTGATTGAATTTCTATCAAAAACAGTTAGTTTTAAAGTACGAGCATCTTCTACATTCACTTGTGCTACTTGGCGTAATGGTGTTGCAGAACCATAATAATCAACCATAATACCATCTAAGATACCAGGTTGAGCACGACCTGTACGAATCTTTGATAAACGGCTATTTAAAGATTCAATAGCCTTTTGCATACGATCGTTTGCTTTTTGTTTTACGTCATTAACCATTTAAAACTCCTTAATCAGAAACAAGAGTTCCCTCATTTCCAAGGGTTGAAGCACGTAATAGGGCACCTTCTTTATTCATAGAAAATACTCTAATTGGCATGTGATGATCACGTGCAAGAGCAAATGCAGTTAAATCCATAACCTCAAGCTCTTTATGTAGTACTTCTGTGAATGTTAATTTATCATAGCGTGTTGCAGTTGGATCTTTTACAGGATCAGCTGTATACACGCCATCAACTTTAGTACCCTTAAAGACTTCATCACAGTTAAGTTCAATACCACGCAATACAGCTGCAGTATCTGTTGTAAAGAATGGATTACCTGTACCACCTGCACAGATTAAAATACTACCTTGAGCTAGAATATCTCTACCTAATGTAGCTGAATACTGAACAGTAACAGATGGGATTAATTGTGAACTCATAAGCACACAAGAACCACCTTGTCTATTAATTTCATCTTTAATAGCAAGACCATTCATAATAGTAGCAAGCATACCCATTTGATCGCCAACAACACGATCTAAGCCTGCTTTTTGTAAAGCAGCACCTCTAAATACGTTACCACCACCTACAACTATAGCTATTTGTACACCTTGAGCTTGAACTTCTAAAAGTTCTTTTACTGTATTGTGTAGAACATGTGGTTCTATACCAAAACCACTTTCTCCACCTAAGGCTTCACCTGATAGCTTTAGTAAAATGCGTCTGTTATTTTTTAACTGATTTGAAGTCATTATTTAAGCACCTAATTTATTATTGCTTAGAAGCTGCGATTTGAGCTTGAACTTCAGCTGCGAAGTCAGTCTCTTTCTTCTCAATACCTTCGCCTACTTCATAGCGAACAAATTCGATTGCCTTAGCACCCTTTGATTTTAAGAAGTCACCAACAGTTACTGATGGATCCATTACAAATGGTTGACCAGTTAGAGAAACTTCACCAGTAAATTTCTTCATACGACCTTCAACCATCTTCTCTGCGATTTCTTTTGGCTTGCCTGACTCAACAGCAATATCAATTTGGATTTGACGCTCTTTAGCAACAACTTCCTCTGATACGTCCTCTGGGTTTACAAACTCTGGCTTGTTTGCACAAACGTGCATAGCAACTTGTTTTGCAATTTCTTGATCGCCACCTTCAAGAGCAACGATAACACCAATCTTCTTGTTTGAGTGAACATAAAGACCTAAGTTTGCACCACTCTTTAGAACAACACGACGTAGATTTAAGTTCTCACCAATCTTAGAAATTAAAGCAGTTAAAGCTTCTGCTACAGTTGTACCGTCACAAGGTGCTGCCTTTAATGCTTCAATATCAGATATGTTTTGCTCAACAGCAATATTTGCAACTTTTTCAGCAAAAGCTAAGAATTCTGCATTCTTTGCAGCGAAGTCAGTCTCTGAATTTAACTCAACTAAAACAACTTTATCACCTGCAGATGCTGAAACAATAGCACCTTCAGCTGCAGTACGAGTAGCTTTCTTTGCAGCCTTTAGAGCACCGCTCTTACGCATTGCATCAATTGCAGCTTCAATGTTACCATCAGCCTCAACTAAAGCTTTTTTACAATCCATCATGCCAGCGCCAGTGATATCGCGTAGCTCTTTAACCATAGCAGCAGTTACGTTAGCCATGTTAAAATCCTCTAAATATTTTGAAAAAGCCGGTATTAAAACCGGCTTAAAATTAATAAAAATGTATGTGATTATTTATGTATTAAACACATTCAAACAATATAGATTAAGCCTTTTCTTCGGTAGCTTCAACCTCAGCTACAGGAGCTGCATTCTTAGCTGCATTGATTGTCTCAACTGCACCCTTTAAATATAACTCAACTGCACGAATAGCATCGTCATTACCAGGAATTACATAGCTTACGCCATCTGGATTTGAGTTAGTATCAACAACTGCAATAACAGGGATACCTAGATTGTTTGCTTCTTTAATTGCAATGTGCTCTACTTCTGCGTCAATTACGAATAGAACGTCTGGTAAACCACCCATATCCTTGATACCACCAAGTGATCTGTTTAGTTTCTCTAGTTCACGAGTACGTAATAAAGCTTCTTTCTTAGTTAGCTTATCAAAAGTACCATCAGTAGATTGGATTTCAAGCTCTTTTAAACGCTTGATTGATTGGCGAACTGTCTTCCAGTTTGTTAACATACCGCCTAACCAACGGTGATCTACATAATATTGACCACATGCTGTTGCTGCAGGACCAACTTTATCACAAGCTGCTCTCTTTGTACCTACGAATAGTACTTTACCTTTGTGAGCAACAGTGCTTGATAAGAAGTTTAATGCTTCTTCATAGCATTGAACAGTCTTTTCTAGGTTGATGATGTGTACATTATTACGAGCACCAAAAATAAATGGCTTCATTTTTGGATTCCAGTAACGAGTTTGGTGACCGAAGTGTACGCCTGCTTGTAGCATATCACGCATTGTGATTGATGACATGTAAAATTCCTCTATGTGGGTTATGCCTCCACTGCCTCGCATCTTTAACCATAAGGCACCCAAAGATAACGTTTTAGGACAGTGTGTGTTATAAAAAATAAAACTACCTTCAATTTTTATGAAGGCAAACTATTTTAACACGTAATTAATAAAATAAAAGTTAAAATTTTATATTTTATATGCTATTTATTTGTAGTTTTACTATGTCTTTAATAAGACTATTAAAAAAGTTTATAAAAGAGCTTATTTAATTAATTATTTTAATGCTTAAAAGATTATAAATAATAAAAAAGGACCACTTTTTAGGTGATCCTTTTAATTAAAAAATTACTTTATAAATTATTTATCAAAATTGCCATCTCTTAACTTAAAGCGTTGTAAATTATTCAATACCTCAGTTTGAGATGCAATTACTGTATCTGCAATAGCAATTGTATCTTGTGATCTTAAAAGTACAGTCTTATTTACACTAGTAATATGTTGCATATTTGAAGAAATTTCAGTTGTAGCTGTAGTTTGTTCTTCTGCTGCTGTTGCAATTTGAGTAATCTGACCATTTACCTTGTTTACTTGCTCTAATACATTACGTAAAAGATCTTCAACATCACCTGCATTCTCTGCAACACTATTCATATTGTTTACAGATTCAGCCATTGAGTCTGTTGCAATATTAGCATCATTTTGAATTTGTGAAACCATGTTAGAAATTTCTTGAGTTGATGCTGTTGTACGAGATGCAAGAGCACGTACTTCATCAGCAACAACAGCGAAGCCTCGACCTGCTTCACCTGCACGTGCAGCCTCAATAGCAGCATTTAATGCAAGTAAGTTAGTTTGAGCTGCGATTTCATCAATAGTGCCAACAATAGAGCCAATTTGTTGAGATTGTTCTGCAAGAGCTTGTATCTTAAGAGCATCAGAATTTGTTCTTTCTGATTGTTCTTTAATTTGTTGTACAGTACGTCTTACAACTTCAACACCATCTAAAGTAATAGTTGTTGAAGCATGAGATAATGAAGCTGCAGCTTCACAGTTTCTTGCAATATCTTGAGTTGTAGATACCATTTCATCAGCAGCAGCTGCTACAGTAACAGCTTGAGATTCTGCAATATGAGCTGACTCTACTACTTCATTTGAAGAGTTAACCATATCACCTACTTCTGCTTCTAATTGATGTGAAGTATTAACAACAAGAGCAATAGACTCTGATAAGTCATTTCTCATTTCACGTAAGTTTCTTAATAAGATACCAAATTCATCTTTTGAACGAACAGGAATATCAATAGAAAGATCGTTTTCTTTAATCTTAGTTAAGATACCAATAATTTGTTTTACACGTCTTGAAATAGAACCTGAAACAATAATTGCAACAGAAAGACCAATAATTATAGATGCAATAGTTGCAATTAATACAATAAATACAGGAGTCTTATTTGTTAATTTGTTAACTTCATCATGAATATTATCCATCACATATTGAGTTAACTTATGACTATAATTAGTTAAATTAGTAGAAATAGGTTGCATTTCACCTAAGAAGAAAGATAAAGCATCAAAAGGCTTACCTTCATCTACTAAAGGTACAATAGCTGTTTTATATAATTCTGCGTATTGTTGATTTAATTGACGAATTGGATTGATTAAATTAGGAGCATAGCTTGTATCTAATTTTTCATTAACATCCATAGCACGTGCTATAGCATCTTCTAATTTTTGTCTAACCTGATCTGTTTGATTACCTGGACTTAGATATTCAGACATTTGGTTATTCATGTTATAAGAGGTACTTAAAGCAGTTGAAATTCTGCGATATCTAACATCAATAAGGTAACTTACATCATCAGCTAAAGAAATACTAGCTCTTAAAGATAGTACTGATACAACTGAAATGATAATTGTTAGAAAAAGAACTAGACCAAAGCCTAAAAGTAGCTTAAGTCGTAAATTCATATTATTAAAAAAATTCATAAAAACCTCTGTCAAACAAACCCAACTTGTGCAACTAATCTTTTTTTAGGTATTAATATGTTTAAAAGCTACACATACAAAATAATAAATTGTATTTTATATTAATACAATATAAAAAATTATTTTGTGTTTTCTATTTAAGTTATATATTTATAACTAAAAAGATCATAATGTATATTATATAATACTAAGGCAATTTTATAAGTAGCTATATTTTATATTTTTACTATTTAAAAGATAATATATTAATCTTTAAGAAAATAAAATCTTATGTGTATAAAAGTTACTTTTACTAAATCTTTGACTTATATCAAAATAATATATTATTTTAAATAACATAAAAAGGGCACTAAGCCCTTTTCATGCATTTTATATAATAGTAAAGTTTATAAAATTAAAGTGCCTTTAAATAATTTTGCATATCTGCAATTTCTTTTTCTTGGGCTTTAATAATATCATTTGCAATTCTAATAATATCTTTATCTTTTGTTACTTCTAAAATTTTCTTAGATACATCAACTGCACCTTTATGGTGTGGAATCATACCTAATAAGAAGTCTTTATCATTATTATTGCTCATCTTAACAGATGACATATCTTTCATCATATCATCCATAAGAGCTTGCATTTCTTTACCAAATTTATCAAAGTCAACACCTTTATATTCGGTATTTTTCTCTTTTAGAGTTTTAAGTAAAGCAGTAAATTCAGCTACTTCTTTTTCTTGTGATGTAATAATATTGTTAGCAAGAGTAATTAAATCTTTATTTTTTGTTGTCTTTAAAAGTTCTTTTGCAGATAAAATAGCACCCTTATGATGTGGAATCATGTTTTCAATAAAATCTGCATCAACATTTTTGGTAATAACAAAAGGTACTTGCATCATTGGCTCGTGCATTAATACCATAATTTGAGATTGATTGTGCATAGAGTGATGATCGTGTGCATCAGCTGCCATTGCTATATTGCTTAAACTTAAAGTTGTTAATGTTGCTAAAGCTATCTTTGTTAAATATTTCATTTAAATTTCCTTTTTTATAGATAAAAATATTTTTTGATGTGGTTATGATAAACAAAATTTAACTTAAATAAATATTTTATATTAACAATAATTATCATTTTGTTTTAATTTCTTGAATATTAATACTATTTTTTTAATCAACAAAATATACTAAGTTTATACTAATAAATTTAATATATACACTTTTAATCAAGTTCTTTCAATCAACACATAGACAGATATTAATCATTAAAAATAACATAAATTTCCATTAATAGGAAAATATTACCATAATTTAAGAAAATATT
>JARHZF010000066.1 GCA_029258325.1 Anaerobiospirillum sp.
TGGTTCGAGTGTTATACTAGTCATAAGTATATATTTTCACCATAATAACTTGCCTTTTCTCTATATGTCATTTTCTAAGAATACGTCCTATACTTCCTACTATATAGAGTTTTACTTTTAACGAAGTCTTATTTCTGCAAGCCCTATATCTTTAAATTCCATTTACTTTCACTACATGCAACTGCAGTTTTTATAAATACAATGTTTACGTCTAGTCTTTAGACTTCGTCTTATTTAGCAGACTTATCCTTTGTACTTGCCTATAGACCATTCATGTTCGTCAGTTCAGAGATTTGCCTTAAGCTTCTTTCAGC
Source organism: Anaerobiospirillum sp. (assembly GCA_029258325.1). Lineage (GTDB taxonomy): Bacteria > Pseudomonadota > Gammaproteobacteria > Enterobacterales > Succinivibrionaceae > Anaerobiospirillum_A. Next base: position 315 of record JARHZF010000066.1, read on the forward strand.
TATTACGTTACCGTAATAACCTTGCTGTCAGCTATGCGTTTCCCACTAGATAGGTACACTAGGGACTTTCACTTATTAGAAAATAAACATGCCACGACACTAAAAGAAAAAAGGCTTAAGATAGCCTTTTTTTCTTTTTGTTTTAAACTCTAATTAAAGATAGGATTTCCCTCGCCATCAAACTCAAGACTCTTATCTTTAACCTCATTATCTTCCATGGTGTTGTCAGTATCGTCTTTTTTATCATCTACACCAATTGGCATACCATCAGGACCTATACTTGCAATACCACCATCTGGCTCAAAAGTATGAACTTTAGATTTTTCTTCTTTCTTAGGCTCAACCTTTGGAGTCTCTACCTTAACTTCATCTTTCTTTGCTATAACAGGATTATAAGATGGATTTTCATCTTCTTCCTTTGGCATTAGGGTATAACCTTCAGGAGCTGCATTTTTTGGCTCTAAAGATAAATAATCTTCTAAATATTTAAAGCTCTTACCACTTGCCTTTGCAAAAGAATGTAAAGTATTACAATCTTTAATTACATTTTCAGATAATGGTGCAAAACCATTTAAAGGAATTTCATATACACGAGGTTCAATTGACTCACCTTGCAATAAAGCAATCTTAAGAACAGAGCCCTCTCTTAATTGTAAAAAGATATTTGAAATAGCTTTCTCTTGGCTTTCTGTAAAAGGATAGAAAGTTACAATAGAACTACCACTAATCTTTCCTCTTAAAGACACTTCTTGCTTTTCGTCAACTAAAAATCTTGCAAAAGCATATCCATTATTTAAAGAATTTAAAGATATATCAAGACCTGAGAATCTTAATCTATAAATAGGAGTTTTACTTGAAATAGAGCATCCTACAGAAAAAGTATATGAATTTACAAAATCCTTATTATCTGTATAAGTAGCACTTCTATGAGAGACAGCTTCCTCAATAGTTAATAATTTAGATGATGAATTTTGTCCTATTTGTGAAGATCTATCTTGTACTAATCTCCAAGCATTAGCATTTGATACATCCCATCCATTTGCTTCAAAAGCATGTGCTGTTGAAAAAAGAGCTAATATAGATGATAAAAATATATAATTTTTAATTCTCATAGCCTATCCTAAAAAAGATCTAGGTCTTCCCTAGATCTTAGCTTTAATTTAATAAAGGATACGACACTTTAAAGTACCATTAATTTCCTTTAATTTTTGAATTAGAGGTTCTGGCTTATCACAATGAATATCCATAACAACATAACCTACTTCTGCATTAGTTTGTAGATATTGAGCTGCTACGTTTATATCCTCTCTTGCAAAGACCTCATTAATTTGACGCATAATACCAGGAACATTTGTGTGAATGTGTAATAAACGTGACACATTTTCTCTTTTTTCTGGTAAAGAAACTTCAGGGAAGTTTACAGCTGTCAAAGTTGAACCATTATCTGAGTATAATGCAAGTTTTTGAGCAACTTCTATGCCAATATTACATTGAGCTTCTTCTGTTGATGCACCTATATGTGGAGTTAAAATTACATTGTCAAAATCACGTAATGGTGTTACAAATTCTTCATTATTTGAAGCAGGCTCTTTTGGGAATACATCAATTGCAGCACCAGCTACTTTATTTGATTTTAATGCCTCAACTAAAGCATCAATATCTACTACAGTACCACGAGATGCATTGATAAAGAATGCACCATCTTTCATACAATCAAACTGAGCTTTTGACATCATATTCTTAGTTTGCTCTGTTTGTGGTACATGTAAAGATATAATATCACTTTGAGCTAATAACTCATCTAAAGTATCTACTTGATGAGCATTACCTAAAGATAATTTATGCTCAATATCATAGAAGATAACCTTAAGACCTAAAGACTCTGCAATAATACCTACTTGAGTACCAATATGACCATAGCCTACAATACCTAAAGTCTTACCACGTGCTTCATAACAACCTGTAGCAGCCTTTTTCCATCCACCTCTGTGTAATAAAGCATTACGTGCAGGAATATCTCTTAATAATTGTAAATACTCACCAGTTACAAGTTCTGCTACAGAACGTGTATTTGAAAATGGAGCATTAAAAACAGGAATACCTAGTTTTGCAGCAGATACTAGATCAACTTGATTAGTTCCAATACAAAAACAACCAATACCAACTAGTTTCTTAGCATGTGCTAATACTTCCTTTGTTAAAAATGTACGTGATCTAATACCTATAAAGTGTACATTTTCAATTTTTTCTAAAAGCTCCTTGCCATCATAGGCTTTCTTGTCATACTCAACATTTGTATAACCAGCTTTCTTTAAAGTTTCTACAGCACTAGGATCTACTCCCTCTAGAAGTAAAATCTTAATCTTGCTTTTTTCAAGAGATAAAGGGTGCATTATCATACCTCATAAAATAAAGCCTCATAAAGAGGCTTAAATTGATGGAACTACTTTTTATCTTTTCTGCATTTTACTGCATTATTTAAAGTTTCAATAATTTTAATTGTATCTTCAAAACCAACGCAAGCATCAGTTATGCTCTTACCATATTCAAGTTTTGATAGATCACTGCAAAGGCTTTGATTGCCCTCTACTAAATTGCTCTCTATCATAACACCAAATATTCTATCATCGCCACACTCAATTTGACTTGCTACATCATTTGCGACATCTATTTGCTTTTTATATTGTTTTAAGCTGTTTGAGTGAGAAAAATCTATCATTACCTTCTTTGGAAGATTGTGACTTTCTAATAATTGTGATGTAAGTTCCACATCTTTAGCTTTATAATTTGGCTCTTTACCACCACGTAAGATAACATGACAATCTGTATTACCCTTAGTATGAGCAATAGCAACATTCCCCATCTTTGTAACACCCATAAAGGTATGTTCATGTTGAGCTGCAACAATAGCATCAACTGCTATTTTAACATTTCCATCTGTTGCATTTTTAAATCCTACAGGACAAGATAAACCAGATGCTAATTCTCTATGTACTTGAGACTCTGTTGTTCTTGCACCTATTGCACCCCATGAGATAAATTCATCTATATATTGAGGTGAAATTAAATCTAAAAATTCAGTAGCTGCAGGCATACCCATATTATTTACATCAAATAAAAGTTTTCTTGCTATTTTTAAACCATTATTGATGTCATATGAATTATCTAAAAAAGGATCGTTAATTAAACCTTTCCAACCTACTGTTGTTCTTGGCTTTTCAAAATAAACTCGCATTATAATTTCAAGATTATCTTTATACTTATGACGAAGTTCTAATAATCTTCTTGCATAATCTAAAGCAGCCTTTGGATCATGAATTGAACATGGACCTGCAATAACTACTAATCTATCATCCTTATCATTGAGGATATTATGAATAGCCTCTCTTGTTGTTTTAACAAGATTGCGTGTATCTTCTGTAACTTCATATTTTTCACGAAGTGCTACAGGTGGAATTAATTGATAGATTTCACTAATTCTTAAATCTGTAATTGAACTTTTTGCATTATCATGTGAATGCATAACACCTGGTACTTTTTCATTAATAACTGTCATAAAATAAAACCTTATATTTTTTATAAAAATAAATAAAACAATGAGATTTTTAAATTAAAAAGATTAAATAGATAATATTTAAATAAAGACTTAAATATTAATAAAAAAGATAAAAGGAGTAATAAAAGGAAGGAGCAGTAAAAGAAATGCGATCTTGTGTATTTATATCTATATTATTTTGTTTTATTACATCATTTATGCACTTTGGCATGATGTCTTTTTGTATCTTAATCACTTTACAAATCCTTTTTTATTAAAAATTACAACTATGGTTTAATGATAACATCAAGATTTTAACTAAACAACTATAAAAGTGTAAATGTATTAATTGTCGCACCAAATAAAGTCGTTAATTAGTTATAAATCTAAAGTTTTATAAAAACAAATAGAAAAAAGCACTAAAGTAGTGCTTTTTTTTACAGTTAAGTTTATAAATTTTATAAAACTTTATTAAAACTCTAAAACTAATGCTACAGGGCAGTGATCAGAACCAAAGACATCATTTTCAATATAAGCATCTTTAATATTATCTTTAAGTTCATCTGATACAAAGAAGTAATCAATTCTCCATCCTACATTCTTCTCACGAGCACGTGATTTATATGACCACCATGAATAAGCATCCTTTTGATCTTTATGTATATGACGGAAAGTATCAATATAACCTGCAGCTGTAAATTTATCTAAAAAAGCCCTCTCTATAGGTAGAAAGCCTGTATTTTTAGTATTAGTTTTAGGACGTGCTAAATCTATTTCTTTATGTGCAATATTAAAATCACCACATACTACTATAGGTTTGCTCTTACGTAGCTCTTGTGCATATTTAAAGAATGAATCAAAAAATCCCATCTTATATGGCACACGTTTAAATTCACCTGTACCTTTGCCATTTTCATCTTCAATCTCTGCACCACCATTTGGAAAATAACCATTAAAAAAATGGAACTTGTCAAATTCAAGATGCACAATACGACCTTCACCCTGAAATGCTTCTTCTGGAAGTTCTATTTCTGTAGCTATAGGTTTTATCTTTGAAAAAACAGCAGTACCTGAATAACCTTTTTTTACAATAGATGAAGCAAAATATGAGGTATAACCCTCTTTTTTTGTCATATCATCAGATAATTGATCTAAACTTGCCTTAGTTTCCTGAAAACCAATTACATCATATTTATCTTGTGCAAACCAATCAATAAAAGGTTCTTTTTTTGATATAGCTCTTATACCATTAATATTCCAACTAACTAAAGATATTTTTTCCATGTTTAAACCTGTTGTTTTATACTAAATCTTTAACTTTATTAAAGATAATATAACAAAAAAGCATGTACTTATTTTTGTTTATGATATTTTTTATATAAATAGCTATTAAAACTTAGAAAGTTTATAAACTATAGTCATAAGCTCATATCTTTTCATAGTACAAATATCATTGTAAAAACCTATATCATTTTGCAAATCTAAAATAGTATCATCTTTGGTGATTTTACATCTTATATCTCTATAACGTAAAACCTTATTACGTGATTTTCTTAGATATGATAGATCATTATCTTTATGTATAGATGTAGGTCTTGTTCTTTCTATATTATTAGATACAGCTAAAAATTTTTTACTTTTATCAACAAAAAGTCCATGCATGATCTTTACATCAAAAGTTCTATCTATATAGCTTAGAACATAACTTTTGTTTATATTGTCCTTTATAAAATAAGTAACTACATCATTATTTGCACTATATTCTTTTATAGATTCAAAGATTAACTTATCATTTTTATAGATATAAGCACGACCTAAACCATAGGCATGTCCTTTAATACAAGAGCCATCCCAATATATCTTGTAGTCACTTATATTAGCACTATTATCTACTTTAAAATCTAAAAGACAATCTCTTGTCTTATTTAAAGGTTGTATTACTATACTTTGTGTTAGATTAGGTAGGTTATGTTCTTCTTTTTTATTATTATTTACATTTATTTCTTGATTTGAATTACAAGCACTTAACAATAAAGAACAACAACAGAGTATAAAAGAGATATAAAAACGCATAGATGTGTAAACCTAAAGATAAAATTTAAAGCACATATAATATACACTTTACAAAAGTTATGCAAAAGTTTACTACATTATTTACTTAACATTAAAAAAAATTTTTATTTTTGTATAGATATTGTTATTATAAGTGCCTATTTTTAGGAGCTAAACATAAAAAAAATGAAATTAAAGAAAATTTTTGCAATATTATTTCTGGCAGCATTATCTAGTGCATGTCAAAACCCTCAAAAAGAAATAAAAGATGAAACTTATCATATATACAAAGATTTTGATTTTTATAATGCTAATAAAGAACTATTAAAAGATGATGTTAATATCTTCTCAAAAGATGATTACTATTCTTGCTATGTAGATTTTAGTAAAGATAATGATATAAGCTCAAATAAAGATAAAAGTATTTATCCAAAAAATGATAAATGCTATCTTCTTTTATCAAGTAAAGAGTTCTTTAAAACAAAAGCTAATAAAAATACATTAAACACTATCTATAACTATATTAAAAGTGATAGTGACAAATTAAGTAAACTTATAAGTGTTGCAGATACAATATATAAAAGAGATAAGGTTTACATAAACAATATATTTATAAAACAAAAAGAGAAAAAGATTGATGCTGTAAAGCTCTTTAATAAAAAGAGAAGTGAGGTCTTTTTTAATGTAACTTATCTTTATAATAGCAAGAGATTTTATACAACATTACTTCAAAGCTATGTAAATATTTTAAATGCTGAAGATTTAAAATATGTAAAACTAGATCCTAATTTAAATATGAGCTATGTAGGTATTGAGCAAGAAATTAATAATATAGGTAATAACTTAGTTGTACTTGAGAGATTACTTTATAAGTTTACAAAGCAAAATTCTTATTTAGATAGTATTGCTCTTTATAATAAGGATTTAATTCAAAACTTAGCTAAAGGTAAGTAAAGACCTTTACTTTAAAGATTAAGAGAGTTAGTTAGAATTAAAAACTAAACTCTCTTCTTTTTTATATAGATCTATACATGTTAAAGTTCACAGTACATTTACTAATTGTGATATATAACTTGTAGCTTTTTAATTTAAAACTACCCAATATCCTTTGCGATTATTTCCAACTCTTACAAGTTTTTTATTATCTTTTAAGATTTTTATTTGTCTTTCAATTGTTCTTGTTGTAACTTGAAAATAGTTAGCTAACTCTTTTTGTGTTGTATTTGGTCTTTCTTTTAGATAATTTAAAAGTTTTTTAGCTTTAAGATCTATATCTAGCTCTTTATCGTCAGTACTTGTGTCAGTATTTATGTCGGTACTTCTGTCGGTATTTGTATCGGTACTTACCTCTTTATCTATATTTTTAGCTGTAAACTTTACCATTATATCTCCAGGATATATTATATATTCAGGATTAGGTATTCCATGGTTTTCACATGCTTTGCATATTTTTTCAATACCTAGCCCCTTAGATTCAATAAATCCAGCTCTAAAAAATACATTTGCTATATTGGGATTAAAAGGTCTAGATCTATTTTCACTCATTAAAGTTTCAGATGTCCATCCTGTTGGTAAAACACAATCATTTCCAATATATAACATATCTTTATGTACACTTATTTGTATAGGTATTTGTTTCATATAATTTTTATGGACAATAGCATTATAAACAGCCTCTCTTATAGCCGCCTTTGGATATGGATAAGTTTCTACTCTTGTAACTCCATCATAAGAAATATGTGCTTTTAAATATTTAGTAAAAATTAAATCTATGCTTCTATAAGCTTGTTCAATTAAAGAACCATGAATTTCATCCATATATCCTATATCAGAATTAGTCTCAAAATAAGCTATCTTAATATAAGCACCATTAATAAATTTCTCAGGATTTTGATAAAATGACATCATAGCTGCTCTTTTAAGCTTGTTATCTTTTATAAGACCTAAACTATCAAGAAGCTGTTTATTTGTCATTTTTAAATCTTTTTCATCCATTCTTTTACTTAAAATAGCTTGATTTCTAAAAATATCAAAACTATTTATATAAAAATCATCAGATGTAAGATTTTCAATAACTATACCATCCCAACTTTCTCCAATTTTATCAAGAAGAAATTGATTAAGAGCATCACCTTTTAATACTTGTTTAGTGCTACCACTTCTATAATGATATTCACCTTTATAATTTATAGGATAATTACTTTTATTTACTTTAATTTCAATATATTCTTTGTCATTATATGTATGTAGATTTACATCAACAATAATTCCAAGAATATCTTTAACTTTATTTGGAATATCTTCTAAGAGTTTTTTAGCATTTGTAACTCCTAAAACAACCCCATCATCATTTTTTCCTATATAAATTTTTCCACCTTGAGCATTTGCAAAACCACAAATCCATTTTAAATAATCTTCTTTCCAAATCTCTTTAAACTCAATATTTTGTTTTTCAATATCTTCCATACATAAAATCCAAACTTTAATAAAACTAGTGAATGTAATATGTAAGTTTTATATAAAAAAACAGCTTTTTTATATAAAAAAATATAAATATTACATAAATTATAAAAGTTTGATAATATTAAGCTAAAAAAAATAAAGTGTAAATCTCAATTTTTAGAGATTTACACAAAATATTTTTTATAAATTTTACCACCTCCAAAATATCTCATTTAATATGAGATTAAATAGCTCCTTTTCTAAAGTATAGACTCTCTTAGATAGCCTTTTGCTATCTTACTTTTCATTTTCCTCTAATTCTTCTTCATACTTTAAATCAGCTTCAATATCTATAAATTGTATATAAAAGCCACAAAGATCATAGTTCTCATCATAGGCAAAATAAGCTGGATATAAACCATCACCATAGCCTGATGCAAAAACTACCATATCTAAATTCTTTGCTTCATGGTGATAAATAGCATAATCACCATGCTCTCTTTGATACTTTGGATTTTTCTCATAACTTTGCTCTAATAATTCTATAAATAGATCATCATAGAGGTTACAAGAACCATCTCCATCTTTATTTAACTTATCAAAAACCTCAAGAATAGCATCTCTTGCATTTAAATCTACTATAGTTCCCATACCTGCATCAACAGGAAAACCATAAAACTCATCTTCACCTATAGTATCTAAATCATCCTCAAAACCAGTTACAGCAAGATCATAATAAACAGGCTTATTTTTAGTAAACTCAAGCTTTACTACAGCATATCTATCCCCAAACTCTTTATTTAAATAAACAGATATATAAAGAGGATATTTTCCTTTTTTTACCTTTTGAATAAAAGGCTGTGCACAATCTATGCTCACAAAAGGATCACAAGCTATAATTTGATCTGTTGTTATATTTATATCACCTATATATAAGGTATCAACTTCCTCACCTTCTATATTCTTTTCAGTAAAGTATCTCTCTAAATCAACCTTACACCTAAGTTTTGCTTTATTCTCATTATAAATAGTAAGGAAATCCTTTTTCATATCCTATACCTCATTATTTAATGACTTTATTTAACATATAGTATATATATTAAAAAAATACAAATATAAAAATATGAGTATATAACTTACATTTACTAAAAATCATATACTTAATTCTGATCTAATACTAGATAATATTTTTACATAAAAATAAATCATAACAACATATGATTTTGTTTAAAATTTAATAGACACAAACAAATTATGTCTATTAAATTAAACGATATAAATAAGCTTTGTAAAGATAGTTCTATTTAAATTTAAGAACTTTTATATAAATTTAAAACTTGCTTATTTACTTATCTAGCACATTTATAATCTCACCTTTTGCTACCTTTTCTTCATAGATGCTTTTAGCTCTATTTATTAAAGTAGTAAACTCTTTATTATCAAAATTAGCACTTATATCTTGTTCAACATTTAAATAGTTATCATACATAAGACTTACTCGCTCTTTGTCATTTAAAATTCCAAAGTCCTTAATATAAGCATATAAAAGTCCCTTTTCCTTTACAATCTTATGCGTTATAACATCTTCATCGTTATATAAGAAAATATCTTTTTTTATATTATTACTATATTTATGTGTATAGATACTTATCTTAGAACCATCTCTAAAATGACGTGCTAAATGCAATATCTCATTATTCTCTTTCTTATAATCTATGTATTTATTGTTCATATTATCATAGACATAAAATGATGCTACTTGCTTATTCTTATCTAAATAAATAATACGACCATAACGCTTATCTTTATAATTGTCATAGCCTAAAAATACTATATCTTTATTCTTGTCATATGAAAATAATAAACTTGCTTTATAGTCAAGATATTCTTGTATTCCTATAATATCCTCTTTATCTGTCTTAAGCTCAATTATATTAGTGCCACTAGCAAAACCATGCTCACAAGAACCATGCCACTTTACATCTATAGCTTTATCTAAAAGAAGACTTCTATTTGCAAAAACTAAACACTTTGTATCCTTATTATGTGCTTGTACATAATGAATATTTTTATTGTCATACTCATTTATAGAATTGATGTTTGCACATGATGTTAAAAATAACAAAAGAAAAGGATATATAAAATTAACTTTTTGCATCTTCTTTTAAACCATAAATTGATTAATTGTTCTTAATTATCTAAGTATATGATTTAAATTTATAAAATTCCAATAAATTATTACAACTATACAGTATAAATTTTTAGTAAAAGAGATATGAACATAAGATGTAAATTAATAACATTTCTACAAGGTTTATCTTATATTAAAAGCCTTTGCACGATAATAATTTTCATAACTTGTTTAAGTTATAATTAAATAAATTTTTATTTACTTTTTTTATAATTATTTTTGTTACAATACGCTAAAATTAATATTATTAGTTTCTTTTATTGGAATTATGCCATGTCTTTTAAGAAAAAATTTCTACTCTCTGCTTTAGCTCTTGCATTTAGTGCAACTACTTTTAATGCAACAGCAGCTCTATCAAGAAATCCTGTTGATAATATTTTTTATGCAACATCAGCAGATCCTTTAGGTCTAGATCCTGCTTTAATTGATGATTTTGATGCAGGTAATATTATTGGCAATATATATGAAGGCTTAGTTCAAATTAAACCAGATAACTCAGCTGTAATTCCACAACTTGCTAAATCATGGACAATATCTGAAGATGGTTTAACCTATACATTTAAACTTCGTGATGATGTTATGTTCCACGATGGTTCTAAATTTAATGCAGAAGCTGTAAAAATTAATATTGATAGACAAATGCCTGAAGTTGCAACACCTAAAATGTCATATGCAGGCTTAGTTTATGGCGATGTTGAAAAAGTAACTGTTATAGATGAATATACAGTTGAAATCAAACTTTTAAAGAGCTCAACACCATTTTTACGCAATATTGCAATGCAATTTGCAGCACCTATTGTAAGTCCAAAAGCTCTACAAGAATTTAATAATAATGTAAATGAACATCCTGTAGGTACAGGTCCTTATAAGTTTTTAGCATGGGATAAAGGTCAACAAGTAGTTTTAACTCGCTTTGAAGAATACTATGGCGAAAAAGCTAAAACTCAAAATTTAATCTTTAGAACAATACCAGAGACATCTTCACGTGTTATTGCTTTAAATAATGGTGAAATTGATATGGCTTTTGGTATAGATGCTAATGTTATTAAAGAAGTAAGACTTGCAGGTAATTTAATTTCTAATAAAGATGGTTTAAATACCAACTATATGGCTCTAAATTGTGATGAAAGAGCTAATATGGCAACTTTAGATAAAGAAGTTCGTCATGCTATTTCTATGTCTATTAATATGAAAGAGCTTGTTTCTTCTTTATATGATGGTTATGCAACTCAAGCAAATAGCTTCCTACCTTCATTTATCCCAGGTTATAGTGCTGATGTAAAATATCCAGAATATAACCCAAAGAAAGCTAAAGAAATTTTTGAGGCAAAAGGTGTTAAAACTTTAAAAATGATTACCTACTCTGGTGCTCGTCAATATAATCCTATAGGTGGTCAAGTTTTAGCAGAAGCTGTACAAGCTTATTTAGCACAAGTTGGTGTTAAAGCAAGTGTTGAAGTCTATGATTGGGCAACTTATAGAAATAAACTATTAACAGATAAATTTGATATTGCATTTATTGGTTGGAATGGTGATAACGGTGATGCTGATAACTTCTTAAGTTTATTTGCATCAGACGATCCTATTAATAATAACTCATTTTGGATAAATCAAGAGTATATAAATACTATTCAAGAAGGTATGCAAGTACCTGATGGAGATAAGAGAAATGAGTTATATAAGAAAGCTGAAATGATCTTAGCAGAGGAAACACCTATTATTCCTATATCACATGCAAATCAAATTGCAGCTTATAGACCTAATCTTAAAGATGTAACATTCCATTCAATTGGTTTATTCTTCTTTAAAGATGCTTATAAAACAAATTAATTTAATTCCTATAGTTTCTAATTTCAAAGGCATGATTTTATCTCATGCCTTTTTTATTTAATCATAACGTAAATATTCTTCTGTTTGATCATGAAGCTCAATAAAAGGATTTTCCTTTAACATGACCTTAGTTTCTTTATTTATAATGTCTAATTTACTCTCACTAAAAGATGAGTAACCATCTAGCATTTCCATAATATCTGTTATAGCATTATAAGTTGCATCATAAAGCATAGATCTTATTTTTTCATCATCACATTTAAAATTGCACATAGTATTTTCTACACTATTTTCTTGAATTAAAGCTAAATATTTAAAAAATTTTTCTTGATATTCATTCATAAATAGATCCTCTTTTTTAAGATTAAATTACAACATTAATATCTTTTTGATTTGTAAACAAGTACACTATTATTATAAATAATAAATATAATAATAAAAATAAATAAATAGATTTTTAAAATTTATATTTTAGATAAATAAAATCAACAAATATATATATTTTATTTTTAATATAAAAATATGCTAATATCTTAAATAAAAAAAAGATACTAAGGGATTTTATATGATGTTTTTTAAGAAAATATTAATAACAATCATAAGCTTAACTTTTATAAGTTTTATATCTCATGCAAAAACAATAGATCCTAATGTAAAAGATACTATTTTTTATGCAACAGCATCAGATCCTTTAACTCTAGATCCTGCTTTAGGTGACGATTTTGATTCTGGTAATATCTTAATTAATATGTATGAGGGGCTTGTAGCTTTTGATGATAAAAGTACTAAGATAGTTCCTTGTCTTGCAAAGTCATGGTCAATCTCAAAAGATGGACTTATCTATACTTTTAAATTAAGAGAAAATGTTAAATTTCATGATGGAACAGCATTTAATGCAGAAGCTGTTAAATTTAACTATGATAGACAAATGAAAGAAGTAGCAACACCTAAGATGTCGTATGCTTCATTAGTTTTAAAAGATGTAGTTGAAACACGTATTATTGATAACTATACAGTACAAATTATTCTAAATAAAAAATCTACACCTTTTTTACGTAATCTTGCAATGAGTTTTTCAGCTCCTATTGCAAGCCCTAGTGCTCTTGCTAAATATAATAACAATCTAAATGAACATCCTATAGGTACAGGTCCTTTTAAATTTGTCTCTTATAAAAAAGGTCATGAAGTAGTACTTACTCGCTTTGATGAGTATTGGGGCAAAAAAGCTAAGACTAAAAATATTGTATTTAGAACTATACCTGTAGCTCAAGATCGTATTAAAGCACTAAAACAAAATAATGTTGATATTATTACAGATATTGATATAAATCATATTCCTAATTTAAAAAGAGCAAACTTTAAAATTATTAATAATGAGGGATTAAATACTAACTTTATAACCTTTAATTGTAATAAAAACTCAAAATCTAAAACTTTAGATAAAGAGGTACGCAATGCTATTTCTATGGCTATTAATGTACCACACATGGTGCAAACTCTTTATAAAGGTTATGCAAGTTATGCAAATAGCATATTGCCATCCTTAATTGCTCCTAAAAACGCAAAGTCTATAAAATATCCTAAATATAATCCTAAACTTGCTCGTATGATTTTAAAAAAGAAAAAAGTAGATAATCTTAAAATTATTACTTATAAAAACGCTAGAATCTACAATACCTTAGGTGGAGAAATCTTAGCTTATAAAGTACAAAAATATTTAAAAGATGTTGGTGTAAATGCAAGTGTTGATGTTTATACTTGGGAAACTTACAGAAGTAAAATGATAAGTGATGATTTTGATATAGCCTTTATTGGTTGGATTAGTGATAATGGTGATATTGATAACTTTTTAAATATTTTTGCAACAGATGATCCTATTGCTAATAATCCATATTGGATAAATGATAAATATAAAGCTTATATAGATAGAGCAATACAAATAAATGATGAAAAAGAAAGAAGTTTTTTATATTTAAAAGCAGAAAAAATTATGGCAAAAGAAAACCCTATTTTACCTATTTCGCATGCAAGACAATTAGTTGCAACATCGCATAGACTTAAGAATATGATAATTCATCCTATAGGTTTTTATAAATTTAAAGATGCTATAAAAAATTAAATTTCTAATCTTTATAAAAATAAAAGAGTCTAAAAGGCAAAATTTAGACTCTTTTTTTAGATAAATTATGCACTTTTATAGTTCGCACTTTTTAGATAAAATTGCACCTTATTATGGTTTAACAATAAAAGTTAAAAAGATACTAGTAATATAAAAACATATAAAGATAATACTTTTTATATAAATTAAAGACACAAGATGCTAAATAAAAACAAATAAAATTACTTATATAGTAACGCACTATATTAGTGCTAATTTTAAATAAAAAAATAATACATTTGCAAAATATAGTATTTTTTGTATTATAAAAGTGCAAAAACAAAGATTTTGTTATAAAGAATTAATCTTTATTTTATAAGTTACAAAATCTCTATGCTTTTTTTATTATTTAAGGGTAGTATTTCTTATGTTTTTATCTAAAAAACTTTTAACATCCGCTTTACTTGCTGCATTTGCAACAACTTCAATATCTGCATATGCTGCAGCTCTTTCAAGAAAGCCTCAAGATAATATTTTCTACGCTACAGGTGTAGATCCTCTAGGTCTTGATCCTGCTTTAGTTGATGATTTTGATTCAGGTAATGTTCTATTTAATCTATATGAAGGTCTTGTTGCTTTTAAAGATGAAAATACAGATATAAAACCATCTTTAGCTGAATCATGGACAGTATCAGATGATGGTCTTACTTATACATTTAAATTAAGAAAAGGCGTTAAATTCCATGATGGTACTCCATTTAATGCAGAGGCTGTTAAATTTAACTATGATAGACAAATGCCTGAAGTTGCAACACCTAAGATGTCATATGCTTCTATGGTATTAGTTGATGTTAAAGAAACTAATGTTATTGATGAATACACTGTTGAAATTAAATTAAAGAAAAAATCAACTCCATTTTTACATAACTTAGCAATGAGCTTCTCAGCTCCTATTGCAAGCCCTACAGCTCTAAAAGCAAGCAATAATAATATTAATGAAGCTCCTGTAGGTACAGGTCCTTATAAATTTGTAGCATGGGATAAAGGTCAACAAGTAATTTTAACTCGCTTTGAAGATTATTGGGGCGAGAAAGCTAAAACTCAAAATTTAATTATTAAGACAATTCCTGAAACATCAGCTCGTGTTGTTGCTCTAAAGAATGGCGAGGTTGATATTATTACAGGTATTGACTCAAATGTAATTCAAGAAATTAAAGCATCAGGTAAAGTTATAGTTGATCAAGATGGTATGAATACCAACTTCATATCCTATAACTGCAATCCAAAATCAGGTGCCGTTACTTTAGATAAAGAAGTGCGTAAAGCTATCTCTATGTCTATAAATGTTCCTGAAATGGTTGACTCTTTATACAAAGGTTATGCATCTGTAGCTAATAGCTTTTTACCTACATTTATGGAAGGCTATTCAAAGGATGTAAAATATCCTCAATATAATCCTGTTGAAGCAAAGAAAATCTTTGAGAAAAAAGGTATTAAAAAGCTAACTATGATTACCTACTCTGGTGCTCGTGCTTATAATACAGCAGGTGGTCAAGTTTTAGCTGAAGCTGTACAAGCATATCTTGCTAAAGTTGGTATTGATGTTGACCTACAGGTATATGATTGGGCAACTTATAGAAATAAGATGTTAAACGATAAGTATGATATCTCATTTATAGGTTGGAGTGGTGATAATGGTGATGCAGATAATTTCTTAAATCTATTTGCAACAGACGATCCTATTGCTAATAACCCATATTGGTTATACAAGCCATATCAAGATCTAATTGCAAAAGGTATGGAAACACCAGATGGTAAAGAGCGTGCTGCTATATATGTAGAAGCTGAAAAAGTAATGGCAGAAGAAAGTCCTATTCTACCTATTTCTCACGCAAGACAATTAGTTGCAATTTCACCTGCACTAAAAGATACTGTAATTCATCCTGTTGGTTTATATAAATTTCAACCATCAGTCAAAAAATAATTAAATAGATGTATTATAAGATAAGGGTCTTAAGTTAAGACCCTTTTTTTATTAAAAATTTATATAAATACAATTAAAATCATACATAATATAAATACAAAAACAACCCACTTTAGTATATATTTATTCAGGATTTATACTAAAAAAGGGCATTTTGCACCATTATAGAGTTTTTATAAAAAAGATACCTTGATTATATTTGTTTATACTTGCATATTTTTCTTAATTTCGTATCATAAAAGTGCAAATGTAACATTATAAAAGACTTTATATTGTTACATTTATACTTATTCTTATTTATCTTTTTTAAGTTAAATGCTTAAACAAGGAGTTGATTATAATGTTTTTTTCTAAAAAGATTTTAGCAACAGCTCTTACTGTAGCTTTTGCAGCCCACTCTTTTATTGCAAATGCAGCTCTATCAAGAAAACCTCAAGACAACATATTCTTTGCAACAGGTGTTGATCCTCTAGGTCTAGATCCAGCTTTAGTTGATGATTTTGATTCAGGTACCGTTCTTTGCAATGTTTTTGAAGGTCTTGTTAGATTTAAAGAAAACAATACAGATATTGAACCTGCTTTAGCTACTTCATGGACAGTATCAGATGATGGTCTTACTTATACATTCAAATTAAGAGAAGGTGTTAAGTTCCATGATGGTACACCATTTAATGCAGAAGCTGTTAAATTTAATATTGACAGACAAATGCCTGAAGTTGTAACTCCTAAGATGTCATATGCAGGCTTAGTATTTGGTGATGTTAAAGAAACTAACGTTATCGATGAATACACTGTTGAAATTAAGTTAAATAAAAAATCAACTCCATTTTTACATAATCTAGCAATGCTTTATGCAGCTCCTATAGTTAGCCCTAAAGCATTAAAAGAAAATAATAATAATGTAAATGAAAGCCCTATTGGTACAGGTCCTTATAAATTTGTAGCATGGGATAAAGGTCAACAAATTATTATTACTCGTAATGATGAATATTGGGGCGAAAAAGCTAAAACTCAAAACGTTATTATAAGAACAATTCCAGAGCCATCATCTCGTGTTGTTGCTTTAAATAATGGTGAAGTTGATATGATTATTGGTATTGACTCAAATGTAATACCTGAAATTAAAGCTGCTGGTAATAAAATTGTTGAACGTGATAGCATGAGTACTAACTACATGTTATTTAACTGTTCAGATAAAGGTGATGCTGTAACTAAAGATCCAGAAGTTCGCCGTGCTCTATCAATGGCAATTAATGTACCTGAACTAGTTGAATCTTTATATAAAGGTTACTCAAAACCAGCTCACTCATTCCTACCTAGCTTCGTTCCTGGCTATTCAGAAGATGTTAAATATACAACATACGATCCAAAGAAAGCTAAAGAAATCCTAGAGAAAAAAGGTGTTAAGACTCTTACTATCCTAACTTACTCAGGTGCTCGTCTATCAAATACTGTAGGTGGTCAAGTACTAGCAGAGGCTATTCAAAGCTACTTAGGTG
>JARHZF010000047.1 GCA_029258325.1 Anaerobiospirillum sp.
CAGAGTCGAACTGAACTCTACGAATTTGCAATCCGCTGTATAACAGCTTTACTAACGTGCCACACTAAACTTTGGAGCGGGAAACGAGGTTCGAACTCGCGACCCCAACCATGGCAAGGTTGTGCTCTACCAACTGAGCTATTCCCGCGTCGCTTTGTGTGTCACATTATAGATTAATTTTAATGAAAGTCAAATATTTTTTTTAAAATCTTACTAAGATATTGATTGTTAAATAAATATTTAAAATTTTACCAACAACTTTAGTTAGTTTTTTTTAAAACTGTGCAGTTAGTGACCTTAATATCAAAGCGTGAACTCTATATTCTAAAATAAAAATATATTTTTATATTACTTTAGTTTATACATTAATAAAAAATATCAATTTTTAAAGATTAACAAAAATTTATTTTTAGACCATTATTGTTTAAATAAAAACAGATAAATTAAGTAAGAATATAACTTTAGCTTAAATTTATTGCATGTTGATTAAGAGTTTAATTTAAGCAAAATAATGTTTAGATATGCTTAATTTAAGATTAGATGATAATAATTATAAAATGATACTAATTATAGATAATAAAACTTTATATTATGTATAACAAAGATTTAATTTAGATATATCTATGTTGGTTTTAGACCCAACAAGATGCTATAAGGTCGTCTATTTGCATATGGTGATACACAACGCTATAGATTAGGTATTAATCATGGTCAATTGCCTGTGAATGCACCTATTGCTCCTGTGAATACAACTCACAGAGATGGTTCTATGCAAATGTGCCCTTATGGCTCTGCAAGAAATTATAATCCAAGTCACTTTAATGACTATAGTGAAGATAAAAATGCAGTTGAACCACCATTACATATAGTTGAAAGTGAACTTATGGCACAATACTCTCATAGAGATGATTGTGATGATTATTACACTCAAGCAGGTGATCTATATCGCCTAATGTCAGCAGAGCAAAAATAAGCTTTATGTCAAAACATTAAAGAAGCTATGCAAGGTGTTCCTACTGAAATTATGCAAAGACAAGTTGAACACTTTATGAAAGCTGATGAAAACTATGGTAAGAGAGTTAAAGAGCTCTTAGGTCTATAAAGATTCCTTATTTTTATACACACATCTCTAAAAAGGTCTCACTTTAAAAGTGAGGCTTTTTTTTACCAATCACGCTCACGTATAGCCTCTTCAATATCAATATCTATATCAAAGTAGTTTAAAATCTTAAAAATTGTATCTGCAATGCTTTCACGAGCAACAGTCTCAATCTCACTATCATTTTCATAAAAGTCATCACATAAAGAGTTTATTTTTATAGTGATCTTATCTAAAACTTTTTGAATTTCCTCTAAAGGTGCACTATTGTTATCTTCTAAAAATAAGACAAGTTCTTGTATAGCATATTTAACTTTATCAACAAGAAATTTAGGATAATATTCATCTTCATACATATCTTGAAGATAGTAAAAGTCTTTATTTAATTTCTTCATAAAACATCCTTCTTTAGTACATGTGATATTTACGTTGTTTGTAGATAATAAGAAATATTGTTATTTAAGTAACAAAGCACAAATACCATACTCTCTTTTTTCTACTTTAGTTAAGCTACATATATTTCATAATATAGATTATAATTTTCAAATTTAAATAATATTCATGTAAATTTTGAGGATATGATGTATAAAACTATAGACTTATTTGCAGGTATTGGAGGTATACGTAGAGGTTTTGAGCTTACACAAGGTTTTAAAAATATTTTATCTGCAGAAATTGATAAATATGCATGTTTAACCTATGAACATCTCTTTCATGAAAATCCTTTGAATGATGTAACAAGTGAAGATTTTAAAAAGAAAGTAGAGAACTTAGATTATGATGTTCTTTTAGGTGGTTTTCCATGTCAAGCCTTTAGTGTAGCTGGTAAAAAAGAGGGATTTTTAGATAAAACACGTGGTACTTTATTTTTTGATATAGCATCTATCTTAAAAAGAACAAGACCTAAAGCTTTTTTATTAGAAAATGTAAAAGGTCTTTTAAGTCATCAAAAAGGTAGTACTTTTAATATTGTTTTAAATACCTTAGTTAATGATCTAGATTATAAAGTTGTAGGGGTAACAAAGGATAAAGACAATAATTTAATTTATGATAAAGAGTCTTTTTTACGTATAGCTACAAACTTTGGTATGCCTCAAAAGAGGGAGAGAGTTTATATTGTTGGATTTAGATCTGATTTAGTTTTAGATATAGATTTAAAACCATTGCCACTTAAACGAGATGATATTAATTTATATGATGATTTAAACTCTCTTTTAGATTTTAAAAATGAAGCTAAGTATTATCTATCAGAGGGTAGTTTAAATACTTTAGAGCGACATAGAGAAAATCATCAAAAAAAGGGTAATGGCTTTGGATATGAAATAGTAAATGCTCCTCATATTCAAAAACCCCTAGCTAATACAATTTTAGCAACAGGTGGATCAGGTCGTGAGAGAAACTTAGTTTTAGATATACAAGATGAAGTTGTAGGACTATTAGTTAAAGGTAAAAAATCTAAGATTAATAGTCATGGTATACGTTATATGACACCACGTGAGTGGGGTAAATTACAAGGCTTTATAAACTATGCCTTTGTTGATGAAAATAAAAAAGATCAATTTTCTTTTCCAAAAGGTGTAAGTGAGACACAGCAATATAAGCAATTTGGTAATTCTGTTTGCATACCTGTTATAGAAGAGCTTGCAAAATACATATTAAATGTTTTGCATAAGATGGACAAACAATAAGCTTAAAGATATTTTGTCATATGTGCTATTGAAAAACATGTAAGTTGAAATAAACTTTTATCATAATTACAATTTAGTAATGCATATATAAACTCATCAAATAGCTTATATATACAGCTCTTTCTCTTGCAAAAAATAACTGTACATAAATTTTAGTTTTTGTGCTTTTATTGTTACAATAAAAGCAACTTTCTAAGTTCATGGAATATTTGCGTTGTTTATACACAAGAAAGCATTATGTTTATTATAAGTAACAACACAAAAATCACAAGGATTTCTTACTTCAACATTAGATCAAAAGTTAAATAAAAATGAAATCTGGTCTCTTTTATTCTTTGCAGGTTATCTAACTATTGATGGCACTCAAAAAGTAGATCCAAAAAGTGAAAAAAATAAACTTAAGATACCAAATAAAGATGTCTTTTCTGATTTTGTAGATATTCTTTCTAGTACTATTTTACCTGAAAAGTTAGATGTAATACATTAAGATTAGATATGCTTGCAAATGACTTTGATAAATTTAAAGAAGACTTTTGTCGTATGTTAGAACAAGATGCAAGCTCTCTAAATGCACAGACAGAAAACTACTATCATGCAATAGTATTTACTATAGGTCATTCTTTAAATAAAAATGAGTATCTTGTAAAATCAGAGATTGAGTCAGGTAGTGGTCGTTGTGACTTATTAATACTACCTTACAGTC
>JARHZF010000014.1 GCA_029258325.1 Anaerobiospirillum sp.
GTTGTATTCTTAACAGGTGTTCTAGAGCCATTAGGTTGGTCATATCCAACACTATTATTAGTTTGGTTAGTAACTACATTTGGTGGCTGTATGATTACTGCAGCTATAGCTTCAATGTTCTTTACTTCAAAGTTATCAGACGATCCAATTTACCAAGACCGTTTAGCAAAAGGTTTAGTTGGTCAATCACACGCTAAATCAAATGAACCACTACCTCCATATGCAAAACGTTCAGTTGTAATCTTCTTAGTTGGCGTTATCTTAGTTGTTCTATATGCAACTGCTATTTCAGACGTTATTCGTGTTCCTTTCATCAATTACCTATCAGGTATTGCTGCAAATGATCCAAATAGCTTTGCTAATGCAGTTAAGTCTTATATAGATCCAGTACCTCTACCACGTGACGGTGCTATCATGAGCTTCATGTTAGGTATTGCTACATCTATAGTTGTTTTCTGTAAGATTAGTACAGACAAACTAGCAGATACTCCAACATTCAAATCAGGTATGACAGCTTGTGTTTGCGTACTTGGTGTTGCATGGTTAGGTAATACTTTTGTAGCTGGCTATACTCAACAAATTAATGAATTATCAAAGAGTCTAATTGAGATATCTCCAGTATTCTTAGCTATAGCTCTATTCTTTGCTGCTATGCTTTTATACTCCCAAGCTGCAACTGCAAAAGCATTAATTCCTGTAGTTATTTTAGCTTTAAATATTACTCCAGAAAATGCAGGTCAATCATACATTATCGTAGCATCATTTGCTGCTGTATCTGCATTATTCGTTCTACCTACATACCCTACACTTCTAGGTGCTGTACAAATGGACGACACTGGTTCAACAAGAATTGGTAAATATGTATTTAACCACTCATTCTTAGTACCAGGTGTTTTAGCTATCTTCTTCTCAGTAGCTTTAGGTTTCATAGTTGCTCCAATCTTTGGATAAACTAATATAAACTTTTAAGAAAAAGCCACTTTTTATAGGTGGCTTTTTTTATACCTAAACTTTTTTAAAATAAGAAAAAAATAATAATTTTCCCCCTATCTTATCCCTTATTAAAACTAATAAAACCTAAATCTTATAAAGTACAAAAGATAATTAAAAGTAATACTTATATAAAAGTCTCTAGCACTAAATGTATTATTAAAAATCAGATCTAATAGAAGATATCAAAACTTTAAGATAGTAATAAATACATTAAAACATAGAGCATAAAACAAAGATCTTTATTTAATTATAACTATTAATAGTTATACAAGTTTACTCTAATGTTACTAGAAATCTATACAATAGAAGTTCATAGTGATTTACTTTGTGTCTCCATATACAAAAAAAAACTATCTTGTTTTAATTAATAAAGCAATAATCACAATGCCTACAATAGCTTTTAATTATAAAGAGTAAGAGCTAATAAAAGAGTTTTTAAATATTTTTAAGTACATACTTAATTTTAAATATTAATTAAATTCAGTATAAAGTCATAAATAAAAGGAGTATAAACATTTATAGTCGTTTAAATATACCTTATTATTGCCTTAAAAACATAAAGATATGTCTACAATAAAAGAGATTATTATTTAGAAAAATAAAACAATTCTAATTCATTAGATACTTATATTGTTTGTAGATAGTATAGAACACTATTTCTTTTAAGTCACAAAGTAAAAAGTAGCAAGAACTATTTTCTATGAATAATTGAATAATCTAGCTTTATGGCATAAATAGAGGAGACTTTTCTCTCTTTTATGCTTAAGGTAAATATGAAGAACTTACATAAAAAATGATTTATACAAAAAATAGTATGTTTTCATAGCTTTTATAATTAGAAAATACATTCTTTCTTATTCAAGAAGCTATCCTTATTTTCTTTTACTACTTTTATAAGTGATATAGAAGAACTTTCATGAAAACTTATATAAGAAAGTAATTATTAAAAAAAATAGCTATATTGATAAAGCTTATTGTTACTTAAAATGAATAAAAAACCAAAAGTACAAGCTAATATTGTAGATGCAAAATACATATATATTTATTAAAATAAGTATTTGTTTGTAAAGCATTTTTATAGCTTATCTATAGTATAAAAGATTTAAATATCAACATATAAGCTTAAAATAAAGATGAGCTATATATACAAATATTGATATTTTTCCCTTAAATATCAATAGAAATATCTATGAAAAATACTAAATTTTTATAAAATTTACCTCAATTTTAGATAAAAATTTAAGCATGATATACAGTCAAAAATATATAAAAAACATATATAAATCAATCTCTTTATCTATGAAAAACGCATATTTACTCCTCTAAAAAGCTTTATTTATACTAAGCTAAATCTTCTATAAAATATCCTTATATTTCAATATATTTATCTATATAATTTACCCTATTTTCTCTATAAATATACATATATAAAAAACCTTTAAATATCAATAAACTTATCTAGTTTAGATAGACATAGTTACTTATAAATACCTCTATATAAAGTAGAGATATACTATAAAAACCTAGAGGAAATATATATAGAATAAAGCTTAATAAAGACTAAATTAATAGCATAAATACCATCAATTAATGGTCTAAATAAAACAAGAAGCTATATATAAATAAAAAGAGATGCTTTTACTCATACATCCCTACTCTCTTTGCTTTTTAATGAAAATATAAGAAACATAGACGAAAGTAATAGCAAAATATAGGTATATATCTTGCAATTTAATAAATAAGAAGAGATAAACTAGAAAAATTATTAAAATTAATTTTTGTGTTTAAATCTCATTATATAAGTAATAAAGATCACTTAAGATCTTACTTTGAAAGTCTTATCTTAATGATCTTACATATATAAGAAGCTTATGCTTAATTTAAAGAAAATACGAGTTCTTAACTCTTATAGAAAGTATAAATTAACTTTAAAAGTTAATTTTTTAAAATTTTTAGATGCTAAATTAATGTGCTTATACGTGCTATAGGTGCATAGATATTCTATGCTTTAAAATTCCCTACCTATTATATTTTAAAATATATTTATTGATATAAACATCTTAAAACCCTTTATATATCTAAGATACTTCTAATATATTTAAATTATATATTTTTTGCTATTTAGATTAATTATTGCTTTTTAAGTTTTGCTATTTATATAAATACAAAATAAAAACACACTAAAAATATAATTTATAAAATTTTCAATAAAGAGATCATTTTAATTAGCTAAACTTTTATAATCATCAAACTAAGTTAAAAAGCTATGGTTATAACCATGGCGATTAAATAAAAATATAAGATAAATATATAATATTAAGCTTATCTATTTACAGAATAATTAAAAGATATCAACACAAAAAATAATACACTTACAAAACATAAAATCACGATAGAAAATAAAGGTCAAAATTACAACAAAAAGATAAAGTTCAAAAATAGATAATTTTTGCCACAAGACTTAATACAAAAAAAAATAAGTCATACTCTTTATAATAAAAATTTAATAAACTTGTCTTAATAGACTCACTCTTAAAATTTATCTTTTTAAAAATACAATCACAACTCCTACACTACTACTATATAGTAATAAAAAAGCATAAAAAGATTTTTGTAATTTTTATAAATGGTAAGAAGTATAGACAAATAAAAAAAATATAAAAAATAGAGAAAAGATTTTAAATAAAAAAAAAGATAACTTTTAATAAAAAGTAAAAACAAAAAATCTACAAACATGCTTTAAGAGTATAGTTCATATTTTTATAAAGAAAAGACTTTCATAAAAAAATATATAAGATCTATGAAAGTGATCTTTTTACATTCATAAAGTTATTTACATTTGTAAGCGATCATATTTTCATTTTTCACTTTCATTTTATTACTTTCATTATTTCATTTATGATTTTCATAGTCTTTCATTACTTATATTTTATAAAATTAAATATTATTTACTTTCTTTCATACTTTCAATATATGAAATTATTGAAAACAATATATAAACTATTAAATTTAGTCTAAAATATATCTTTAAATAGTATTTAATACTACCGTGATATTTTCATTGAAAGTTATTGATAATAATCATAATATTAAGATTTATATCTTTAAATATAATTATAAACACCCTTGCTTTTATATAATTCATAATAATTTCATTATAAAAGAAAATAAGAAATACTTTCAAAACATGAAAAAATACTTTTCATCAACTTTTATAGTATAAAAAGACTAAAAGAAAGTGCTTATTTCTATGAATATATAAGATTAACCCCTTATAAATAAAGACTTTTATAGATATTGATACAGTTTTTGGCAGAATAGAGCTAAATACATTTAAAGCTAAGCTAAAGACATAGATAGGAGATAAGAAATAAAAATAAAGAGATATTTTCATAAAAAGATATCATTTTTATAAAAATAAATGAGTTTTTAGTAAGCTAAATCTGTATATTTATAGCCAATAAGAAAAGAATACAAGAGACAGAAATATAAAAGTAAAGAAAAGCTAATAAGAATAAGGCTTAGGAGCTAAAAATACCCACTAATTATAGCTAAAACCCCCCTATTTTCCTCTCAAAAATCTACTTATTTCTAAATATTAACAACACTACTCTCTATCTTGAAAGACCTACAATGGTCAAAACAAATACTAGCCTTAGTAGACATACTAGAGATGAATAATCCCTATTTATCTTTTATGCTTTTAAATACTTTTATAAAAGAAGATCTAACGTTTTACTCTTACGAAGAATAAGAGATAGTTAATGTGATATTTATTTTGTTTCTACATAATAAAGAACTATGTTATTTGAATTAACAATACAATAAACAAGAAGACTTAAGAGATTTATTTATTTTTATACGATCTAATATATATGCTTTAAATTATGAATTAAAGGATAAAGAAGTTGAGCTAATAAGATTTGTGATAGATTTTAGTTTTAAGGCTTTGCAAAAGCTATATATACAAAAAAACCCCTTTTGAAAAAATTTTGACACAAAAGGGGTATCATAGAAATCTTGTATCCAAGCTCTACAGCAAATAAAAAGTTAGGAGAAAAAAAACTACATCACCTAAACTAGGCTGTACGTCTTTGTTGCTCAAATAAACGGGATGGAGCTATACACTCTATAGGTACACGAACCATTTGACCTAGTGATATATCATAACCACTGATACACCAACTTGGATTTAAGAGCATAAGCTTATAGATTCCATCTATTGGTTGGTTATTTAGGACAATAAAGTCACCAACACCACCTTGCTTTGCATATAAAGAAACAATCTGACCTTTATATACAGGCACAACTGACTTACTTACCTTAAAGTAGTCTGGTAAAGGATTAGTTAAATAAACAAATCTTTCACATGCAACTGCGTTTAAAGCAAGGTCAAAACAAATAGAATCATCAACTTGCTGAGTAGAACTCAATCCATTCATATAAGCATTTAGAAGATTTGCATCTTCTATAACAAAGGATTGATCTTGAGCGGGAGGATTACCAAGACCCATTTTGGTAAAACGAGTTTTAAAACAACATGGCACACCAGTATCAGAGATCATGTTTAATACTAGGTATGTGACACCTTCATTTTTAGGGTCACCATAGGACCACTTCCAATCAGGATTTGGAGTATACTTCACTTTCAAAACCACCGTCTGTAATTTAATTTCACAAATAATTATATAATATTCATTTATGAAAGTGAAATAAAATTATAAAAAATAATAAAAAAAATACAGCTTCATAGAGCTGTATTATATTTTTAACATTTGTAATGTATTTTTAGCTAAAATTTTTACATTTGATAGTTGCTACAAATTATCAACTATATCTTTTATGACTTTAGGTCCCTCATAAACAAAGCCACTATAGATTTGAATTAATTTTGCACCATTTTTTAGCTTTTCTCTTGCAGTGATGACATCATTTACACCACCTACACCAATTAAAGGAATTTCATCACCAATAATATTATAAACCTTCTTTTGAATTTTATTAGCTAAATCATATAAAGGTTTACCAGAAAGTCCACCCCACTCTCCTGCATGACGAAGACCATAAACTGTATCTCTTGATGTAGTAGTATTAGTACAAGTCATACCATCAATATGATTTTGAAGACATGCTTTACATACTGCCTCAATTGCTGTGTCATTTAAGTCAGGAGCAATCTTCACTACTAAAGGAACATATTTACCAGTATTATCAGCAAGTCTAAATTGTTCTTGCTTTAATAAAGATAATAAATTATTTAAAGGTTCTTGCTCTTGTAGTGCTGTGAGATTTGGTGTGTTTGGACATGACACATTAACAGCAATATAGTCACAATGTTGATATACTTTTTTCATACAAGTAATGTAATCTTTATGAGCATCCTCAATAGGTGTTACTTCATTTTTACCAATACTTACACCAACAATGCCTTTATATTTTCTATTGACTAAATTTTTAACTAAATAATCAACGCCCTTATTATTAAAACCCATTCTATTAATAATGCCATTAGCCTCAACAATTCTAAACATGCGAGGTTTAGGATTACCATCTTGAGGAAGTGGAGTTACAGTACCCACCTCAATAAAACCAAAACCAAGAGATCCTAAATAATCAATAATATCTCCATTCTTATCCATGCCAGCTGCAAGTCCTAAAGGATTTGAAAAATTAAGACCCATTACAGTCACAGGTTTTGGAGCTACAGTTTGAGCTACTAAAGATTTTGGCATAGACTCCATAATTTTGCCCATTTTTATAGTTGTATTATGAGCAGTCTCAGCATCTAAGCTGAAAATTACAGGTCTTAAAATAGATCTATATAATGAATAAATAGACATATTATGTTTTATCCTATTTTATTTAATGACACAAATTTATTAGAAGATGTTGTAACTAGTTCAAATCTTCCTTGAATGCCATTATTAGTTGTAAATTTTCGCAAATGATTTGCATCTAACTGTAAAGTCATACCCTGATCTGTTTTAGTAACAAGTTTATGAATATGACCTTGATATACAGTTAACAATTGTTCCTTACTTATATTTAAGTAAAACTGATACCTTTTATAACCATACATTTAATCACCTAAGGCAGCATTTACTTTTTCATAAACACTATTTGATAAATTAGGAGTATTTTTAATCTTTTGTAATACTTCTAATATTAGGCTTTGTCTCTTTTCATCAAATCTCTTATAACTTAATAAAGGAGAGATTATTCTTGCTGCGACATGAGGATTTATACTATCTAATTTTAAAACAACATCTGATAGTAAAAGATAACCTGTACCATCAATCTTATGTAGAGCAATTGGATTTTGTAAAGCCATAGTACCTACTAATGCTCTAACTCTATTTGGATTTGAAATATCAAAGCACTTATGAGACATTAGTTTTCTAACTTTAAATACAGTATCTTCACTATATGAAGTAGCTTGTGCTCTAAAGTAATTATCAAATACTAATGGATCTCCATCAAATTTATTTTCAAAATCATTTAGGATATATGTGCTACATGGTAGTTCATTATGAACACTTAATTTCATTGCAGCTAATTGTTCTGTTAAGTTATTTGACTTAGTGTATTGGGTTTGGCAAAGTTCATTTGCTTTATCAAAATCATTAAGTGCAATATTAGCAGTAACAAGCATATTTAAAGCAAGATTATGTAAAGCACGTTTTGATGCATCTTTAATATTGTACTTATAAGCACCACCTACTTTACTATCTACATATAGTTTTTCAAAAGAATCTTTTAATGCAAGTGCAATAGATTTTTCAAGATGAGTATGTAGTGTATGAAGAGCATCAATATCAATTTGTTGGAACATTTCCATCATATTTTGAATTGATGGTATCTTTAATAGTTCACAAATTAGAAGTTCTTCAATATTTTTATCTTCTATAACAAGATTAAATGCCTCAATAATATCTGTAGGTTCTGGTAGTTCACCACCATTATTTACAACAGCAATATTATCTTGTAGATATTGTTTAAATAAAGATTCAGCACTATCTTTCTTTATAAAAGCATCTTTACTGTAACTTAGCATGTGTTTGTAATCATTTTGAGTATACATAGACACATGTTTTACAGGAGCTGAAAAATCTTCTAATAGTACAGGTAAAGTATTAGCATCAATATCGCTAAATACAAAAGTTTGTTCTTTTTCTTTTAGAATTAAAACACCATCTTCACTTAATTCTTTTGGATGTACATAATCACCTTCTACATTTAAGAATGAGGTACGTATAGGTATGAAGAATGGTTCTTTAACTTCTTGATCTTTTGTAGGTAAGGTCTCTTGAGATAGAGTTAAACTTAAAGTGCGTTTAGTTTCATCATAAGACCATTTAGATGTAATAGTTGGTGTACCTGCTTGAGTGTACCAGCGTCTAAATTGAGTTAAATCATATCCTGATGCACTTTCCATAGCACCTAAGAAATCTTCAATAGTAACAGCCATACCATCATAAGTACTAATGTATTTAGCAATACCTTTTTGGAAGAGGTCTTCACCTAAGATAGTATGAATCATACGAATAACTTCAGAACCTTTATCATAAATAGTTACTGTATAGAAGTTATTCATTTCCATAACGCTTTCAGGTCTTACAGGGTGAGCCATAGGACTTGCATCTTCTGCAAATTGAGGACCACGAATTACATCAATTGCACCTAAACGAGTTAAAGCACGAGAACCTACATCTGATGAAAATTCTTGATCACGGAAAACTGTTAAACTTTCTTTTAGAGATAATTGGAACCAATCGCGTAAAGTTACTCTATCACCAGTCCAATTATGGAAGTATTCATGTCCAATTACAGACTGAATATTAAAGTAATTAGTATCAGTACCTGTTTTATCGCTTACAAGAACAAAGGCTGAATTAAATATATTTAGAGATTTATTTTCCA
The DNA here is from genome assembly GCA_029258325.1 of Anaerobiospirillum sp. Lineage (GTDB taxonomy): Bacteria > Pseudomonadota > Gammaproteobacteria > Enterobacterales > Succinivibrionaceae > Anaerobiospirillum_A. The sequence continues at coordinate 8,914 of JARHZF010000014.1, forward strand.
TTGCACCTTGATTAAAGAAATCAACAGCAACAACATTAAATATATCTAAATCATATTCAAGGTTAAAGCGTTCTTCATCCCATTTCATTGCTTGTTTAATACATTCCATAGCATAAAGACCACGTTCATAAGTGCCTCTATCTACGTACACAAATAATGAAACTTTGCGACCTGACTTAGTTGTAAAGCTATCTTCAATAACATCAAAAGAACCTGCAACTAGAGCAAAAAGGTATGATGGTTTTGGAAATGGATCTTCATAGACGCAGTATTGTCTATTATCTTTAACTCCTCTTTCAATTAGATTACCATTAGATAAGAGGATACCGCAGCCATATTCAGGTGCTACAATTTTAACTTTATATTTAGCAAGAACATCAGGTCTATCTATAAAGTAAGTTATACGGCGAAAACCCTCTGGTTCACATTGAGTTGAGAATACGCCATCAGTTTTATAAAGACCCATAAGTTGAGTATTAGATGCAGGAGATATGATAACTTTAGTAAAAAGTTCAAAATCATCAGGAACGTTTTCAATAGTTAGAGATTTTTTATCGCAAGTGCAATCACAAGGAGCACCATTTAGAGATATTTCAACTAGCTCTAAGTCTTCACCATCAAGAACAAGAGGAGCTTTTCTATCATCTGTCAATCTTTGATATCTAGTAACTGCAATAACTTCAGTTCTTTCATCAGCTAATATAAACTCAAGTTCAATATTAGTAGCGGTAAAATCAGGTGCTTTATAATCAAGTCTTTTTTTAGCTTTATAATTACTCATTTATAGAAATCCTTTAGTTTAAGTTAATCTTTTTCTCTTATATTTTAGCTTATTTTAGGTTAGGTTTTAGATATGAAAATTAATTTCTTTAAAGAGGTGCAAAGCCCCTTTTGGTATTTAATACAGCCCTCTCTTTATATTATGTTAAATTATTTCCATAAAAAGTAAATATAAACAAATATCTTATACTCTAAATTTATATACTTACTTATCTATAACTTTTCTCTCTATTTTTAATAGACTTTTAACATTACTTATCTATAAAGAAGAAATATATTGCTTTATAAAATTTAAAGTACGTATATATAAATAGCCCTCTCTTTGGAGCTTTATTTCAAAAATTAAAATAACTCTTTATATACTTAAGTAGTAGAAAATTTGCTTTTATAGTTCATGTGAATTTATATTTTTATACCTAGGTTTTTAATTTATAACTTAAAAATACTTAATTACTTATAAATAAGGGTGCTTTTAAACACCCTATACATTTAAACTACAAGATCTTAAATGCCTTTTTCATTTAGTATTCTATAAACATCACAACCTTTTTGATCTCCATTATCACAAGATTTTCCAAACCACTCTTTAGCTTGTTTTAAGTCTTGTCTTACTCCTTGTCCTTATTGATACATTAAACCTACTACACCTTGAGATACTGCATCTCCTTGCTTAGCTGCTTTTTCATACCATTTTATTGCTTCACTATAATTTTGGCGTACACCTATACCTTCATAATACATTATTCCTAAATTATATTGAGCGTTTATATTGCCTTTTTTTGCTTCTTTTATTACAGCATCAAGATCTACTTTATCATTTGCATATGTTGATGTAGACATACACATAAGAATAGCTATTGTTACTTGTAATAAGTGTTTTTTCATAACATAACCTTTTAAATTTTTATATATGCCATATTATTGTAGATTTATTAAAGATGAGCAATTACACTAAATTTAACTATATGTGTTTATGTGAGATTTATGTTGTTTTAAGTAATAATAAGAAAAATCATATGTACTACTATAATAATTTCTTTTTAATTATATAAGAGACTTATAACTTTATGAAATATAAAAAATAGCCCTCTCTTTGGTGTTTTATTTCAAACTATTTATATACTAAGAAGTAGAAAATTTGCTTTTATTGCTTATAAATAAGGGTGCTTTTAAACACCCTTTTATCTTTTAAAACTATGAAGATCTTAAATGCCTTTTTCATTTAGCTTTTTATAAATATCACAACTTACATGAAATCCATTAATACATGCTTTTTTATACCATTTTTTAGCTTTTTGTAAATCTTGTTTTACGCCT